>JAQVCU010000010.1 GCA_028689635.1 Oscillospiraceae bacterium | reverse complement strand
GGCAGCAACCCGACAATGGTGGTCAGGGTGGTCATAAGGATGGGGCGCAGGCGGGTGCGGCCGGCGGTGATAAGGGCCTCATGGACCTCCATGCCCTGGCCGCGACGCAGCTGGTTGGTGTAATCCACCAGAACAATGGCGTTGTTGACCACGATGCCGACCAACATGACCAGACCGATGAGGGAGGTCATGCTGATGGAGGTGCCGGTGAGATACAGCGAGAGGAACGCGCCTACCAGGGAGAAGGGGATGGAGATCATCACCACGCCGGAAAACGCCAGAGACTCAAACTGAACCGCCATCACGGCGAACACCAGGAAAATGGCGATCATCAGCGCTTCCCCGATGGAGCCGAACTCCGTGGTCATCATCCGCATATCGCTGCCCTCTTCCACCGACACCCCGTCGGGAAGATCCAGGCTCGATAGGGCCTGCATCGCCTGGCTGGTAACGGTGGCGCTGTTCATGCCGGTGCGCAGCGATCCGGTGACCGAGACCACGTATTTTCCGTCCTCACGGCTGATGCTGGAGGGGCTGGTGGAATAGCTGATCTCCGCCAGATCCGTCAGGGGGATCTGGCCGCCTCCGGGCAGGTCGATCATCAGGCCGTAAAGGTCGTTGACCGTCTCATAGCGTCCCGAAGGGTATTCCACTTTGACGGAATACTCTGTGTCGTCCTGCTGCAGGGTCATGGCGGTGATACCGTTCATTTTGCTGGAAGCGCCGGAAAGCACCGAAGAGGGCGTTATCCCGTAGGCGCCGGCCAGCACCGGATCCACCGTGATCAGGGCGCGGGGGCTGCCGTCGCTCAGGCTGGTAGAAGCGTACTCTACTCCGTCCACCGTAGCGACGATCTCCCGGATCTCGTTGGCGGCCTCTTTCAGGGTATCCAGATGATTGCCTTTGACGTCGATGGTGACCCCGTTGCCGCTGCCGCCGCCAAAGGACATGGCGCTTTGCTGCGAGACTTCCACATGGCAGTTGGGGATATCGGCGGTGAGGTTTTTCAGTTCCTCCACAAATTCCGCGGTCTCCATGCTCCGGTCTTCCTTCAGGGTAATGGAGAAGGAGCCCGCGCCGGAGCCGCCGCCCATGCCGCCGCGGGTGGAGCAGGATTCCACATCCGGCATGGAGACGATGATCTGTTCGATCTCCGTCATGATCTCGTTGCTGGCTTTTGTATTCAGCCCGTTTTTCAGCTCCACCGAGGCGCTGACGCCGCCGCGGTCCATGGTGGGCATCAGCTCCATATCGATCTGGGTATACAGAAAGGCAGAAAGGGCCAGGGAGGCCAGGGCGATGACCACAACGGTCTTTCTGGCGGCAAGGGCTTTTCCCAGCAGCCAGTGATAGCCTTTATCCACCTTCCGCAGGATGCGGTTGGCCAGGGTATTTTCCTTTTCCTGGGGCTGCAGCTTGACAAACAGCAGGGGGATCAGGGTAATAGCGCTGATCAAAGACGCCGTAAGCGAGAACACGATGGTCAGGCCGACATCCTTAAACAGCTGCCCGGCCATGCCGTTCATCAGGGCGATGGGCAGCACCACCACGATGCTGGTGAGGGTGGAGGAGACCACCGCCCCCACCACCAGGTTTGCGCCCTCATGGACGCTCTCGGCAAAGGTGCGCTCCTGGTTTTTGGCCCTAAAGCAGCTCTCCATCACGACGATGGAGTTATCCACCAGCATGCCGACGCCCACCACCAGGCCGCCCAGGGACATGAGATTGATGGACATATCGAAAACCGACATGAGCACCACGGCTGCAAAGAGGGAAAGGGGCATAGAAAGCGCCACGATCAGGGAGGCGCGCCAGTTGCCGAAGAAGAACATCAGCACCAGCACCGCCACGGCCAGGCCCTCGATCAGCGAGGTGATGACGCTTTGGATGTTATCCATAATGGTCTCGCCGCTGTTGCTGGTAACCTCAATGGTAAGGCCCAGGGTGGAGTCGGCGTTAAGCTCATCCACCGCCGCGACGATTTTGTCGCAGAGCGTAACGGTATTGGCGCTCTGGTTTTGAGAGATGCTGATGCTGATGCCGTTCCGGCCGTTCTGCCGGCTGAAGGAATCCTGAGACTGGGTGGTCAGGTTCACCTGCGCCACGTCGGAAACATGGATAATATCGCCGCTGTTCAGGGAGATCGGCACGTTTTCAAGGCTTTGATAGGTGTTGTATTCCGCAAAACCGATCATGTTAACGGTAATGTTGCCGCGGTCGACAGAGCCAAGGGAGATCTCATATTCCGCGTTGGCAATGGCGTTGGAGACAGAATTCATCGTCAGGCCGTATTGATCCAGCGCGTCCTCGTCCAGCAGGATCTGGACATATTTCCGGCTGCCGCCGCTGGTCTCTACGCTGGAGACGCCGGCGATCTGTTCCAGTTTGGGGACGACGGTGTCCTCCACATAGGCCAGGGCATTATCGCTGGTGGCCCCGTCGATGTTAAGCTGCATGACGCTGCTGCTGTTCATGCGCATCTCCATGATCGAAGGGTCGCCGCAGGAATCGGGCAGGCGCACCGAATTGAGGGCGGAGGCGACTTCGTCGCTTTTTTCCTCGCTGTCCGCGGAATAATCAAATTCCAGCTGCACCATGGAGCGGCCCTCGCTGGAGGTAGAGGTCATGCTTTTGATGCCTTCCACGGAGGCCAGCGCAGCTTCCACGGGGTCGGTGACCATGCTGTCCACCTCCTCGGGGGAGGCGTCGCTGTAGGTGGTCATCACCATGACCACGGGCATGTTCATCTCCGGGGTGGATTCCATAGGCATATCCAGCACGGAGGTAACGCCGAACAGGATCAGCGTAACAACGCAGATCAAAATGCAGACCGGTCGTTTTACCGAAAAATCAGGAAGAGAAAACATCCTTTATTCCCCCTTCCCGCCGGTCCCGGCGGGCATCCCCTCCGGGGCGCCTCCCTGGGGCATTTTTCCGGGACCGGCGCCCTCGGGCTGCCCAGCGGCTGCGGGCGCTTCGGTGCTGGCGGCAGCCCGGTCGCTGACAGCGGCGCCGTCCTTCAGATCCGGGTGCCAGGTGGTGATGATCTGGTCCCCGGCGGAAAGGCCGCTGACCACCACGACGGATTCGTTATCGCTGATCCCCAGTTCCAGGTCGGCCCGGACGGCTACGCCATCCCGGAAGAGATAGACATAGGGCTGGTTTTCGTCGTATTCGATGTAGTCCATATCGATGATCATGGCGTCCTCGGCGCGGGCCGTAGCGGCGGTCACCTTGACCACCGCGCCGGTACGGCTGGTACCCATATCTTCTAAGGTGCGCGCCTTCACGGGATAAAGCCCGGAGGAGTTGGCGTCGGTGGCGATCTCGATGACTTCGGCTGCATATTGCGTTCCTTCGTAGGTCACCGTGATCTGCGAGCCGATGGACAGCGCGTTGGCGCCGGCTTCCGAGGCGTTGAAAGCGATGACGGGGCTGCCGTCGGTACGGATGGTGAAAGCCGCGGAGTTGGACGAAGCCATCTCGTAATCCTCAATATTTTTGGCGGAGATGATGCCGGAGACCGGCGCGTAGATCTTGGCGTCCTCCATGGCTTTCTGGGCGGACTCATATTCCAGCTGGGCCTGGCGGATGCTGGTGGCTACAGAACCGGAGACCCCCTCCAGCCCTTCGCCGGTGGTCAGGCTGTAGCTTTCTGAGGTGTATTCCAGGTCGTCCCGGGCGTTGTTTCGGGCGGTCTTATAGGTTTCCAGCTTACGGTCGTACTCCGATTTGGTGGTAGAATATTCGTCGGCGGCGTCATCATAATCCGCCTGGGCTTCGTCCACCGCCTGCTGCAAAGCGCCGTCCGGGTCGCCGGTCGTGTCGTTCACCAGGGCCTCCTTGGCGGCGGTCAGGGCTTTTTGGGCCGCAGTCTGTTTGGCCTTCGCCGCGTCCACCACTTCGTCGTATTCGTCCTCGAAATCCTTCAAATTATCCACCGCGGTCTGATAGCTTTTGCTTTGGGAATTGTAGCTTTTCTCGGAATTGAGCAGGCTGGACTGCGCCGAATTGAGGGCGGACTGATACTTAAGCTCCGCCAGCTCCAAAGAATTGGCCAGATTTTCTCCGTCCAGATCGGCCAAAAGATCCCCGGCCTGCACCTCTTCGCCCACGTTAAAATAGGTGGTCAGCACCTGTCCGGAAGTTCCTGCGTAGACGCTGACCGTCTGAGAAGCCTCGATCCGCCCGGCAAACTCCGTTTCCCGGACAATGGTTCCGGTGGAAGCTGTGGTCAGGTTGACAGAAATCGCGGTAGAAGCCTGCCCAGCCTGCGCGGGCATGGCCCCTTTTCCGCCCGGGGCGCCCCCCTGGGCTCCGCTGCAGCCGGACAGGAATACCGTTAGCCCCAAAGCGGCGGCTACACCGGCCAGGGCGGTTTTTTGTCGGGATCTCGGTGAGGTCATAAAACAGTTCCTTCTTTCCAAAAATCTTTCCATTATGGTTTGGCGCTTTTTCTTTTGTCATGTTATCAGAAAGGAAAAACCTCCGTCAACGAATCCTCCGCGCAATTTCTCAAATGTTTACATACCGGCGGTTTCGGACATTTTTGCTTCATAGTTTTCACTTAGCCATCACATGGATTTCATCTTTCCGCCACCTGTTCCGGCGGCGTTTCCGGCCCGGCAAAAGGCGGCCTTTCCTCCCCGCCGCGCCCAGTTTTGAAAAAAACCTCTTGACCTTGGAGCTGCTTCAAGGTTTATACTAAAATCTGTTTTAGCGCCTGCTGGCGCAATCCCCATATCCCGGAGGTTATTATGTCAGTTTTCAGCACAGACCGTTCCTTTTATAAAAAGCTTTTCGCCATCGCCCTCCCCGTGGCCGGGCAAAACCTGATCAATATGGGCGTCAGTATGATGGATACCCTGATGCTGGGCACCTTGGGAGAGGTCGCCCTCTCCGCCTCCTCCATCGCAAACCAGCTGTTTTTTATGCTCATGACGGTTTCCTTCGGGCTTTCCGGCGGCGCCAATGTCATGATCGCCCAATATTGGGGCAAGGGGGATACGGCTCAGATCCGGCGGATCACCGCTGTGCTGCTGAGAGCGGTGACCGCCTCGGCGCTGCTTTTTTCCGCCATCGCCTTCTTCTGTCCCCAGGTCGTGATGAAGCTCTTTACCAATGATCCGGCCGTCATCGAGGCCGGCGTCAAATACCTGCACATCATCGGGATCTATTTTATCTTTTTTGCCTTCTCCAACACCGTCAATTTTGTCCTGCGTTCGGTGGGGACGGTGCGTATCGCCTTTATCACCTCCTGTACCACCCTGGTCAGCAACATCTTTTTCAACTGGGTCTTCATTTTTGGCAAGTTGGGCTGCCCCGCCCTGGGCATAGAGGGCGCGGCCATCGCCACCACCATCTCCCGCGTGATCGAATTTGCCATTATGTTTTTCTATGTTTTCTTTAAAGAAGATAAGATCCGCCTGCGCCTGGCGGATCTCTGGGCGCGTGGAAAAGGCATCTACCGCCAATTTGTCAGCAACGCGGTTCCGGTGCTTTGCAACGAGATGATCTGGACCGTCGGTTCCGCCGTCATCACCTCCATCGTCTCCCACATGGGCACCGAATACACCGCCGCCATGAGCATCGCCAATGTGGCGACGCAGCTGTGTTCCGTTATGATCTGGGGCGTTTCCAGCGGCGCGGCCGCCATCATCGGCAACACCATCGGCGAAGGGCGGCTGGAGGAGGTACGCCGGGAGGCCCGCTCCATCATGCTGCTCAGCGCCACCCTCGGCCTGATCTCCTGCGGGATGATCCTTTTCCTGCGCAGTTGGGTAGTGGATCTTTACAATGTGGATTCGGCCACCCGCCTTTACGCCATGCAGATCATGGCGGTGCATTCCGTCGTGGTTTTCTTCGAGGCTTTGGATTTCAATACCATGACCGGCACCCTGCGGGGCGGCGGGGATACCAAGTTTGTCCTGATCGTGGATGTGATCTTCATGTGGACGGTGGCCATTCCTTTAGGGTTTCTCACCGGAAACTATTTCCATCTTTCCATCCCCATTGTCTATGCCTGCCTCAAATGTGATGAAGTGCTCAAATGCATGATCGCCATTCCCCATGCCCTGGGCAAAAAATGGATCAAAGACGTCACCGTCAGCTGATTTTCCCCCACGCAAAAAGGCCGGAGCGGACAGTCCGCTTCGGCCTTTTTTGCAAAGCGCCATTTTTTGTTTGCTTTTTCCAGGTTCATTGTTTATAATCATTATGTTCTAAGATGTTATATATTGGTCTATGCCAGGGAGGAACTATCATGAAACATGCGGTCAAACGGTCCACCGCCCTCGGGGTGTTCTGCGTGGTGCTCTCGTCGCTCTGCTACGGGATCTCCCCTTCTGTTACAAAGCTGGCGCTGCTGGCGGGCGGCGCGGGGGATACGCTTTTGTTCTCTTCCTTTGCGCTTTCCGCCCTGTTTTTCGGCGTCGTGATGCTGGTGACGCGCCAGTCTTTTCGCGTCACCCTCTCCCAAGGCCTGCAGCTGGCGTTTTTTGGCATCCTGGGCTGCCATATTTGCGGCTCCCTAATGGTCCGTTCCTACGATTATCTGCCGGTCAGCCTTACGGTGATGTTCCATTTCTTCTTCCCGGCGTTCATCACCATCGTTATGGCGGTGTTTTTCAAAGAAAAGCTCACCGTGGGGCGCATCGTGGCCATTGCGGCGGCTTTGGGCGGTATTGCGTTTTTGGCGGATTTCAGCCACGGCGTCTCGGTCAAGGGCGCGCTGCTGGCCCTGCTCTCTGGCCTCGCCTATGGTTCTTATGTGATCGCCAATAACAAAGCGAGCTTTGTTACCCTCCCCACCTCGGTGGTCATTTTTTATGTTTCCCTGTTCACCTCGAGCTCCCTTGCGGGACAGGGCCTGATTCTGGGTACGCTGCAGCTGCCCCCCAACGGGACGGTCTATCTCTATATTGTTCTGGGGGCCCTGGTGGGCTCTATCGTGCCGCTTTATGTCTATGCCACGGCTGTCCGCATCCTGGGGCCCACCACCACCGCCCTGCTCAACATGCTGGAGCCGGTCACCGGCGTTCTGTTTGGCCTTTTGCTTTTTTCCGAACCCTTTTCTTGGCGCACCGGCGTCGGCTGCCTGCTGATCCTCTCCTGCTCCTTACTGGTAACTTTGGAATCTTCCCGGCATCCCGCCGGCTAAAGGAGTTTGATCCGTCAAAGCGCCCCGCGGCGCGCCCTTTTTGGGGCCTGCCGCGGGGCACTGCCTTTATGGATTGGCTTTTTCCGCCCGGCACAATGGGCATTCCTCCTCCGGCCAAAAA
Source organism: Oscillospiraceae bacterium (assembly GCA_028689635.1). Taxonomy (GTDB): domain Bacteria; phylum Bacillota; class Clostridia; order Oscillospirales; family Ruminococcaceae; genus JALELV01. The sequence goes on along the minus strand of JAQVCU010000010.1, from coordinate 38,732 downwards.
TGGAAACCCGGTACCTCCACGGCGGAGAACAGGCAGTGGACCCTGCGCCAGCCTACCTTTCCCGGCGTGCCAAACAGTGCGCAGACCCCGGAGAGGGCCGCCTCCTGGGCCGCAGCCCATTGTGCGCAGCAAAGGGCCTTATCCGGCGGGAAAAGCCGGTCCGCCAGCAGCAGTACGCTCTGCCCGGACAGGGGTTCCGGCTCCAAAAGAACCGGCCTTTCTTCCTCCCACCGGAAGGCGGCCACGCGGATATCGCAGCCGCGGTTGAGAGAAAGGGCGTTGCCGCCGCTGAGCTCGCAGGCTAAAAAACTTCCCACCACCTCGCACCCCTGCTCACAGAGGATGAGCTCTACCAGCGCCCCGGCCTGATAGGGCGCGGCCAGCAGCCGGGCGGCTTCCCGGGCCAGCTTGCCGCTGTGGCGCAGCCCCGCCGTCCCCACCCGGCGGTTCATGTGGCAGCCGGGTTCTGCGGCGTGCTCCCGCGTAACGGTAAGGTACAAGCCGCTTTGATGTTTAAACAGCAGGCTATCCCGCCCCATCGTCAGGCCTCCTTTGGCATATCGTATCGGCTTTGGCTAAGCCATGATATGCGCTTTTTCCCGGCGGTATGCCACAACGCCGCAAGATCCTGTTTTGGGGATCGTCCACCGCTTTTGAGAAAACGCTCTTGACTTTTTTCGGTTTTTGAGCGATAATGTATAAGCACTTGCAGGCATAGTTTAGTGGTAGAACTCCAGCTTCCCAAGCTGGTCGTGGGGGTTCGATTCCCCTTGCCTGCTCCACGTCGCAACAAGCGGCGCTCAATCGAAATGCCCAGTCTTCGGACTGGGCATTTTTCATCCGCTCTGCTGTTGCTCCTTTTTCGCAAAAGGTCACGCTCGCCCGCCTGCTCGGTTGAGCCAAGGCATAAGTTCGACTGGCCAAATCAAAGATTTGGAGTCTCACTTAAAGCGCCCTCACGACGGCTCGCTGTCGCTGCCAACCTTTTGCGGGTTACGAGGGGGTCAAATCCCTGATTTTGGATGAAAATGCAAAAGCGTCTATTTTAGTCCAACCTCACAAGATCCCCCATGCTCAGCGCATGGGGGATCTTTCTTTTGCCTTCCCTCCTTTTTTGCGGGTACCGCGCCCCGGGAAAAGAAGGGCAGCGGACGCCCGGCCCCCGCCACAAAAACGCGCGCCTTTTGGCGGCCCCTGCCCGCCGCCGGGTCTCTCTCTTTTAGACAAGCGCCAACTTATTTTTTCATGTACATCCCGGCTACCATGCCGATCAGCATCCCAAGGCTGACGCCTGTGGCAAGGCTGCAGACTCCGGTGGAACCGATGGCAACGCCGATGCACATTCCAATGGACATTCCCTCCGCCATCCGGTTGTCGGCCTTTTTTTCGTCATCGGTCTTTTGTTTGCCGCCGTCTGTGTTTTGCCGCTTCATTTTTGCATGGTTACAGCAAAATAGCGCTATGGCAACGCCCATGACGACCCAAGGGAATGCGGCTTGCAAAAAATCTGCCATACTCGTATTCCTCCAAATTTTAAGTATCATTCGATCCAATTCGCTGAATCGTTTCACAGCTTACCCGCAGGAGACTATTTGCTTGCGATATTTCTTCCCACCACATATACGCCGATCAACATTTCAGCCAAAGAGATCCCTACCAGAGGCCCAGAAAAAAAGTCCTTGACATTGGACCCGCCAAAAGTATGCGAAAGCGCCTGTAAGGCGATCCCCATTACAATAAGCAGGACGCCATAAAGCACATTTTTCTGTTTCTCTAACTCTTGCGTCCGTTTTAACAGGTCTATGATCTGTTCTTCGTCGTATGTACGCACGCTATTGGTTTCTGCTTTTTCGCCATCTATCAGTTCCGCCACGGTAATTTCCAGCTCATCGCACAGGTTTTTTACGACAGCATAATCAGGCATGCATTTTCCCGTTTCCCATTTTGAAATGGTTTTATTCGAGACCCCCAGCCTCTCCGCCAACTGTTCCTGGGTTAAATTCTTTTCTTTCCTTTTTTCTGCAATAAATTTTCCTGTGGTCAATTGGTTCATTGATTTTCCCTCCTATTTTTTGTTTACAACAGAAGTATCGTTCATTTTCCGCGAAAACAACATCCCCTATTGGGAGAATTCAAGGGGAATGGCCTCATTTCGTTGCCCGCTGGATATCCGGGATCCCGTTTTTTCCCCAAGATTCTTCAAAAACCTTTTTTGCCACTTATATATTTATTTTTTCTTCTATCCTGTTTCCCGCATCCAGAATACTTATAATTCCGGCTTTTTAACCTTTTTTCTATCTTATCACCTGTTTCTCCCTCTGCCAACCTTTTTCCGCCTGCATTTTTCAGGGCTTTGTTCTGGCGGCCGCGGCCGATTTTGATTTTTCGGACGGCCTGTCGAGCTCTTCCTTGCCCCGCTGCCCAATCCTTTGTCCCGCAGTTTGCCGCAAAAAATAAAACGCCCTGCGGCCTATGATCGGGCCGCGGGGCGTTTTGTGTATTTTTGAGGATCTCTTTATCCCTTTATGCTTTTTCCGGCGGAACTCCATGGGTGCGGATGTAATCCAGCACCAGGGAAAGCCCGTCGCTGTTGAGATGCAGCCCATCCTCCATCTGCAGCTCCGGCTTTGCGTTGCCGTCCTCCCCCAGAATGACCGAGATCGTATCCAGATAGTAACAACCCCTGTCCTCGGCGATCTTCAAAATCCAGCCGTTGGCGCGGGTGATGATCTCGTTGGTGATGTTGCCCCAGTATCGATAACGGGGAGAAATGGGAAGGATCGACTGCAAAACGATCACCGTATCCGGGCTGATCTCCTGGATATCGGCGACCAGATCGGTGTACTCCGATACAAAGTATTCCTCATCCATAAAAGAAACGCCGTTGATGCCCACCGTGATCATCAAATAGGCTGGCCGGTGGCGCTCTACCACTTCGCGGATAGGCCTCTCCACCCCGTCTGCCGGGTCAAGGATCGCGTAATCGCTTTGATAGGCCAGGGTCATGGTGCCCTCCGGGCCTGTCCAGATCTGCTGGGTGGCATAGCCGTCGCTGAGCAGCTCGTACAGCTTGAGCCAGTACATGGGGGAATCGCACAAAAAGACGAACTGGTCAAGATATTCCTGCCCCATATCCTCGCTGGGCAAAAGCAGCGCCGGAGAATCGTAATCCGGCGGCGTAAGCTGCGGGTTGTTCTGGTAGACCGGCTCGGCGCTGCGGTCCGGCTCCGGCTTTGGCTCTGGTTCTGGCTCCGGCTCAGGTTCCGGAATCGGCTCCGGTGTTTTTGCTATTTCCGGCTCTTCCGGTCCTTCCGGCAGGGCCGCGGAACTTGCGGGCGGCGGCGTTTCGTCCTGTCCCGCCGTGCCAGCGCAGGAGCAAAGCAGCAGCAATGCCGCCGCCAATATCAAAATACAAAGCTTTTTTCTGTTCATCTCTCTCAGCCCCCAAAACCGTCATGATTTCCAGTGGCTATTGTACCACATTTCCCGCCGTTTCACAACGCGGGCCCGGGCGCCGCGGCCTTCCGTCAGCTTTTCCGATCACCCGTTATGGGCAGATTTTCGATCAGCCGCGCCTCAAGACGCTCCCAAAAATCCTGCGCCTGATCCCGCGTCAGCGCCCGAAGGCTGGAAACGCCGTATTCCTCCATCATTTCCACCAGCAGGCCGCCATAGCGGTCCGATTGCTCTGAGATCAGGGCGATATAGTGCCACTTCCCCTTGGGCAGCGCCTGTCTTGCCGGTTCCATCTTTGTATTCCTCCCCTTGTTTTTTTCTGTCCGGCGGCAGGGCCGCAGGGCGAAAAAGCACTATATATCATATGGATATTATAGTACTATACTCGCTGTAAGTAAATAATAATTGTCTTTCAGTCTATAATATTTCCCTGTTCAACCTGTTAGTATTGTATAGAAAGAATGTGATAACATGACAGGGGAACGCAGAGAACGATATCGGGAAAACTACCGGAGGCTGGGCCTTAAGATCGCCTACTACCGTAAGCTTCGCGGTTATACCCAAGAGCAGTTTGCAGAACTGATCGGAAAAAGCTGGTCTTTTCTCAGCCAGATCGAAGCCAACAATGGAAAAACCGTCAAGGGCGTCTCCCTGGAGACCCTGTTTCAGATCTCCGATGCCCTTACCGTCCCGATCTCGAAGCTGTTTGAAGAATGACCTTTTTCTTTCCCTTGCCCATTATAAAAAAAGCTCGGCGCAAATTTTAGTCGATCGTGTCGAGGGGCTGATTTTTTATCTGTCCCCGGCCCGGCGCCTGTCCTTCCTTCGCAGCCCGCCTGGCCAAGCCAGGCGGGTCTTTTTTGGGTTTTGGCCCGCCGCAGGGCTTTGTGAATAAGAAAATGCGGTTCTGTTTTTGATAGTTGTTCATAAACTGATAACATTTTTCCTTGTGTCCCCCCTTCTCCCCCAGGGGGCCGGACGTGATTTTCCGCCGCGTTCTCCGCCGGGTAAAACCCTTCTTTGTTTCAGCCCGCCGGACAGTTCGGATATTGATACCCTGGGTGTCAAAATCTGTCACTTGAGAATGCAAATTTTTCTGGTGTATAATATAAATGTAAACAAAACGCAAAAACAGCAGCTCGATCCGCAGCTGGTTTCTGTGGAAAACGGCATACCGTTTTTTGCCGGCGCTTACGTCCGATTTTCCTCTTCGCCACGGTTGGGGAGGAAAGAAACAAGAAAAGGAGTATGACTATGAAAAAGACATGCAAAGCGCTTGCCCTTCTTCTGGTTCTGTCCATGCTGGTTGCCATGGTCGGCTGCGGCCAACAGGCTACGCCTTCCGCTTCCGAGCCCGCCAGCCAGAACAGCCCTGAAGCCAGCGCCCCCGAAGACGCTCTCACCGAGACGCCTCTTCCCATCTCCGCTGAAAAGATCACCCTCACCTATTGGTGGCCTCAGGCCTCCGACCTCGGCGAACTGACCAGCCCGAACGACGGTGAGTATGTTCAGGCCCTGGAAGAAAAAACCAACGTCCATATCGAGTGGATCGTCCCCGCCGACGGTTCCGAAAAGGACGCTTACAACCTGCTCTTTGCCTCCGACGACATGCCTGATATCGTTCAGCAGTCCCTGACTCAGCAGATGGTTTACCGCAACGGTATGGACGCCGCCATTGAGGACGGTTACTTCGTTGACCTCAACGAGTACAAAGCCTATGCGCCCAATTACTTTGCTTTCATGGATGAGCATCCCGATTGGAACAGAAACTCCCTGACCGACAGCGGCAAACGCTACGGCATGTACCGCGTCTACGATCAGCCTCTGGTCACCGAGTCCGGCCTGGCTGTCCGCCAGGATTTCCTGGATAAACTGGGACTGGACCGCCCCGTGACCTATGACGATTGGTATGAGATGCTCAAAGGCTTCAAATCCCTGGGCTGCTCCACTCCTCTGTATCTGATGTCCAACGGCGCTACCACCCAGAACGAGATGAGCGCTGGCTACGGCGTTGCCCAGAGCTTCTATCAGGAAAACGGCGTCGTTAAATTCGGCCCCATCGAAAGCGGCTGGAAAGAATACCTGACCATGATGAACAAATGGTATTCCGAGGGCCTGTTCGATCAGGACTTCATGGCCCGCACCGGTTCCTCCACCACCGTTGACACCGAGCTGCTTTACAATGACAACATCGGCGCCTTCGTTACCTGGACCACCCGCTGCGACAACAACTACGTACAGCGCGGCGCCCAGAACCCCGACTTTATGCTGGTCGGCGTCACTCCTCCCGTAAAGGCCGAGGGCGACGTTTCCCATCTGCGCGGCAGCGACCTGCTCACCGCTTATGTCTGCTCTTTCTCCGCTACCAGCGAGCATCTGAAAGAAGCCATCATGTGGCAGGATTACCGCTACAATTACGACAACGCTCAGGACGCCCAGTACGGCCTGGACGACGGCAGATCCTTCAACCTCGACGACAGCGGCAAACGCATTCTGAGCTATGACTTCCGTTACAGCAATCCCGAGGGCGTCAGCTCCAGCGCGTTCTTTGCCAAATATGCCTTCAAAGATCCGCCCCGTACCTTCCCCGAGTTCCAGTGGGATATCTTCCTCCCCCTGCAGGACGAGTCTATGAAATCCTGGGGCAGCACTCCTTATGATTGGAATATGCCCGCCAACATTACTCTGACCTCTGAAGAGGGCAACACCTTTGCCACCATCACCGCCGATATCACCACCTATGTGGATGAGTGCAACGTAAAATTCATCACCGGTTCCATGAGCCTGGATGAGTTTGATTCCTTCGTTGAGACCATCAAAGGCATGGGCATCGACGATGCCATTGCGATCGAGCAGGCTGCTCTGGATCGTTACAACGCTCGCTAACTTTTGTTTGTTGGAACAGGGAGGGGATCTTCCCCTCCCTATTCTTTTTTATGGCCGGGTCACTGCCCGGAGCTCCATCATCCAAAAAGGAGGTATTTCTCTGTGGCAAACGCAGCTGTTGCGCCGTCCCGCGCTTTAAAAGATCAAGAAAAGAAACTCAAACGCCATCTGATCAAAAGGGACTTTTCTCAAAACTGGCCCGTATACCTGATGCTTGTGCCGGTAGTCGCCTATTTTATTATTTTCCATTATCTTCCCATGGGCGGCCTGGCGATCGCTTTTGAAGATTTCTCCTTCCGTTCCGGATTTTTTGGCAGCCAATTTGTAGGCTTTAAGCATTTTGAAAACTTTTTCAGTTCCATCTATTTCGGACGCCTGTTGTCCAACACCCTGATCCTCAGCGCCTATGGCTTTTTGATCTCCTTCCCTCTGCCGATCATTCTGGCGCTGCTGCTCAACGAAGTCCGTCAGCCCCGTTTTAAAAAGACCGTCCAGACCATTTCTTATCTTCCCTATTTTATTTCTGTGGTCGTCGTGGTCGGTATTCTGCAGGATTTCACCAAATCCAACGGTCTGCTGACGCAGCTGGTCGTCGCCTTGGGCGGCGAGGGCGGCAACCTTCTGGGAAAACCGGAATACTTCCGCGCCCTGTTTATCGGCTCCAACGTTTGGGCGCATATCGGTTACAGCAGCATTATTTACATTTCCGCTTTAAGCGGCATCGATCAGGAGCTTTATGAGGCCGCCCGCATCGACGGCGCGGGGCGCTGGAAACAGACCCTGCACGTCACCCTGCCGGGCCTTGCCCCCACCATTATCATCCTGTTCATCATGCGTTTGGGCGAAGTGATGACGCTGGACTATGAAAAAATTATTCTGATGTACGGCCCCGGAACCTATTCCACCGCCGACATCATTCAGACTTATGTATACCGCGTCGGCCTTGTCAACGGCGACTACAGCTACGCCGCCGCCGTGGGGCTTTTTAACTCGATCATTAACTTTATCGTCATCTTCGTTGCCAATAAGATCAGCAGCAAGGTGAGCGAGACCAGCTTGTGGTAAAGGAGGAGGATCTACAATGGGAAGCAGACGCACCACTGGAGAAAAAATCTTCTCCATCTTTAACATCATCTTTCTAACCCTTCTGTCCCTGGTTTTTATCCTCCCGGTCTGGCATGTGCTCATGGCCTCCATCAGCGACCCGGATATTCTGCAGGCCAACAGCGGCCTGGCGCTTCGGCCCTGGGGACAGCCCACCTTCGGCGGGTATCAGTTTGTTCTGAGCAATAAAAACATCATCCGCGCCTATGGCAACACCATTGTCTACGTGGTGGGAGCCACCGCTTTTTCCATGTTTATCACCATTCTGGCGGCTTATGGCCTCTCCAGAAAGGATCTCTATTTCCGCAAGCCCCTCCTTTTCCTGCTTACCTTTACCATGATCTTCAGCGGCGGCCTGATCCCCACCTACATGGTGGTAAAGGGCGTGGGCATGATCGACACCATGTGGGCCCTGATCATCCCCGGCACCGTTTCGGTCTATAACATCATCGTCATGCGAACCTCTTTCTCCACCATTCCGGACGGTCTGCTGGAAGCCGCCAAAATAGACGGCGCAGGCCATCTGCGCATCCTTTTGCAGGTGGTGCTGCCGGTATCCAAAGCTGTTCTTGCGGTCATCGTCATGTTCTACGCCATCCGCAACTGGAACGCGTGGTTCAACGCCTCCATCTATCTGCAAAAACGCCGCGACCTCTTCCCTTTGCAGCTTTCCCTGCGGGAGATCATCCTTCAAACTTCCAACAACTCCCTGGTCACGGAAAGTTCCGACCCCGGCGCGATCGATCGTTACCGTCCTCTGGTAAAATACTCCACCATCATGATCTCGGTCCTTCCCATGCTGGTGGTCTATCCCTTCATCCAAAAGTATTTTGTCTCCGGCGTTATGATCGGTTCCATCAAGGGTTAATCTGCCTTACTTCTTTCAATCCAAAATAGAAAACCCAAAAAGGGCTCCGGCTTGTATCCGCCGGGGCCCTTTTTGGCGCCATACACCCGGCGCCCTGCGCCTGCCGGTCTTTTTGGGGATGGGGCAAACGGTGTGTTTCGCTCCCCCCGCAAAACCTGGGGGATCCCCTTTGCAGCCAGCAAAAAAGCCGCCGGAAAAGATCCGGCGGCTTTTCTTTCTTTTGCATTTGCCCGGCTTAGATGATCTTACGGTAGGTGGCGGGGGTGATGCCCTCCAGCTTTTTGAAAGCGCGGATCAGCGCCAGGCTGTTGGCATAGCCCACCTGCAGCGCGACGTCGTTGACCGTCGCCTCGCTGAATTTCAGCAGCTGCTTTGCCTCATCCACCCGCCGCTGGCTGATGTATTCCAACACGCCGGTGCTGATGTTCTTTTTAAACACGCGCAGCAGATAACTCTGGCTAACGGAAAACTGTTCCGCCAAAGCGGAAACGGTCAGATCCGGGTCGGTAAAATGGGCGTCGATGTAGGCCACCACTTCGGAGACCTGCAGCGAAACCCCGGCGCCGTCCTTTTGGGAAGGCATTTGCTGCGCCAGCTGGGCAAAGCGCTGCAGCACCAGGCCCTTTAGCTCCTCCAGGTTGCGGGCTCCCCGCAATTCCCGGGCGGTTTCCCGGCTTTCCCCTTCGTCTCTCTGCAAATGATGGGAGACCCTGTCCAGGATCAGGAAGGTATAAAGCCGCACATAGAAAAACGACTGATCCAGATCGGCGATATGTTCCTGCAGCACCTCCTGATACAGCGCCCAGGCGCGCTCGGTCTCCCCCGCGGATACCGCCGCGCAAAGCTCCCGCAGGCCGCCCTCCGGGCGTTCTGTGGAGACCGGCTCCCGGAACATCCGGTACTGCACCTCGTCCCGGGTGGCAATATCGGCGTCGATCTGGAAGCTCTCGATCTGTTCCATCCCCCAAAGGGTCTCTTCAAAGGCGCTGTGGATCCCCTCCCACCCCAAGTAGGCGCCGCTGATGTAGCATTTTACCGCCACATGAAGGTGGGCTTTGATAAACTCCCTTGCTTTGCCGCACTGCTCCAATACCTGGGCGGTCACCTCAGAGACCGGCGTCTTTTTCCCGTCAAAATTCACGATGGCGTAAATGGTATCGCCGTAGCTGAATTCTTCAAAATCCAGCGCGTTCCCGTTGCTGCAAACATATACGTCAAACTGCGGGCGCAACAGCTCCTCCACAATAGAAGTCACGATAAAGTTGGTCATGGTGAAGGCTTCCTCCGCCGTGATCTCCCCCCGGGAGAACAGATTGCCAAAATCCTGCAGGGTAATGCCGATCAGCAGGTAATCCTGCCCGGAAAAATGGATCTCGTAGTCCTCGCAGGCGGTCTGGAAGCTTTTTTGGCTGAAAACACGGCCACGCAGCATCCGGCTCAGCCACATCTGGCGGAGATCTTTCTTCTGATGGCCGATCTGCCGCTCATAGTCCTCATTTTCCCGCAGCAGACGGGTCAGGCCGCTCTCCAACAGGGAGAACTCATCCCCGGCTCCTTTTTTGCCGCCTTTTTTATCCTTCTCCAGCTCGGAGAGGAACATGTTCGTCATCCGCCGCACCGGGGAATAATTGCGTTTTGTAAAGTAGAAAGAGATCCCCACGCCCGCCGCCAGACAGAAAACGAGGAAGATAAAATAGATGTTGCGGATGGACCTGAGCTGGGCCCGGTAATTTTCCAGGGAAACCACCGAGATCAGCTTCCATCCGGTGGAAGGAGAGCGAAGGGAAAGGACGGCGCTCTTTTCCCCGTCGATGGCAGTATAGTAGATCCCGTCCGGCTCGCCGCAGTAATCCAGAACCTCCGCCGGGATGCTGCCGCGGCTTCTGGGGGAAAGATAGCTGCCGTCCTGGGCCACCGCCCACACGCTGCGGGAGGAGGCCGGATCTTCCACGTCATAATTTTCCAAAAGGTCGTTGATGTGCCGGGCGTCGATGACAAACATGCAGGTCGCCCGCGGCGTCTCCCGCTGTACCGCGTCGGAAACAAAAACCGCAACTTTCTGCACCGCCCCCTCCGGCTTTGCCGGATCCCGGATCAGCTTGACCGCAAACTGGCTGCCGCCCTGGGCGCCCAACTGCTCAAATTCCGCCAGCCCTATCCAGAATTTTTCCTGCAGCGCCTTTTCAAAGGCGGGCTGCCGGACGATGCCGGAGGTAGAGGCCGCCACCTCTGCGTTATGAAAATAGACATAGATCTCGCTGATATAGCTGCCGTAGGCAGATTTTTTATTGAGCTCACTTTGCAGCGCCCCAATTTTCTGAAGTTTGGTGGGCGTAAGCGGCGTGGGAGCCCAGGTGAGGGAGATCACCTTTTCGTCGGTGATGATCTGCCGCCCGGTGCTGCGCAGTTCGCTGAAAATGCGATCCATGGATTCCTCTGTTTGCCGCAGGGAGACCTCGTTGATGGTGGCGGTGTTGCTTGTGATGATCCCGTAGGCAAAGGAGTAGACGATGTAGCTGAAAATAAGGGGAAGCAGCAGCACCGCCAGATAGGAGACGACCCAATTCCGGAATACTCTGTGCGTTTTTTGCTTTTCCAGCGCCGTTCCCTCCCTTCTTCAACTACAGAAAGGCGCCGATAGCTCGACGCCTTTCCCATGCGCACCGCCGCGCCCCCGGCGCGGATCAAACGATGCTTTTATTATAAGGATTTCTGCTTTTCTTGTCAAACAGCTCCCCTCCCCTTGCGGGGAGCGGCAGCGGGGAAAACCTTCCGCGCATGAAGCCGTCCTTTCGGCGCATGCTGATAGCGGGTGATCAAGATGTTCAAAACAAAAGAATTTTTCGCCGTCTATTCCCTGGGCGCCGCAGGCTACAGCCTGTTGGAGCTGCTGTGGCGGGATTTTACCCACTGGACCATGGCGCTGGCCGGCGGGACGTGCTTCTGGCTGATCTACCGCGCCGGGGACCGGTTTTCCGCCTATCCCCTCTGGAAGCGCTGCTGCATCGGCTGTGGGATCATCACCGGGGTCGAATTTTTGGTGGGCTGTGTGGTAAACCTGCTGCTTGGGCTGCGCGTCTGGGATTATTCCCGGCAGCCCTTCCACCTGCTGGGGCAGGTCTGCCCTCTGTATTCGGCGCTGTGGTTCCTGCTGTGCGCCCCGCTCTTCCCCCTGGCCCGCCTGCTGCGCCGCGCCTTTGGGGGCCGGTAGGCCCATGGCTCAGGCCTCCCGGCCTTTTTCGCGGCTGGCGGCAACATAAAGGGCCACCAGGCCCGCGCTGAGCAGCACGCCGCCGATGATATCGCTAAGCCAATGCACCCCCGACAGGGCCCTTCCCACGACCATAAACGCCGTGAAGGCCCCGATCAGCCAGAGAAGCGCCCTGCGAAGGGCGCTGTTTTGCATCCGGCTGTGAAGCTGCATGGCGGCCGTGGGCATAACGCACAGCGCAAGCATGGTAGTGGAAGAAGGATAGGAGCCTTCCAGATATCCCTCGATGAGCACCGGCCGGTAATTGACAACGACGACCTCAAATAGCGCATAGGCCCCCATCACCAGAAGATAGAACCCGCCCAGCGCCAGGATGCTGCGGTCGACCCGAAGCAGGCTTTTTCGGCGGATCAGCTGGGCCAGCCCCAGCACCGCAAACCCCAGGGCAACGCACAGCGGCGCCAGCCCCAGCCAGTCTGTGATCTCGTAAAGCGGCATATGCACCCCCGTCAACCGGTGAAACGCCCCGTTCAGGGCCGCCATGCCCACCGAGGAGCCCTGGGGCCCGATCGCCTGCACGTCCAGAAAGCGCGCCGCCGCTGTCCACAGCGCAAACGCCAGCAGCAGCCATGCCGCTGCCCACAAAGCTTTTTTGTTTTCGTTTTTCATTTTTTGTCCGCCTTCTTATCCTGTATTCGGCTTTCGCCTGACCATAGACTAACCCGGCGGAACAAAAAACGAAAGAACCGGCACGTTACACCGGCGATACGAATCGTATCATTCCCATTTGATCAGCATCAGCGCCTTGACCACAAGGAACAGGAAGGTGAACATCGCCGCGTAGGGCTGCTGGCTGATCATGAAAAAAAGGGCGGCTACGGCGCTCAGGCCCAGGGAAAGCTTGCCCTTACAGCGGTTCCAAAAGGCCGCCTGGCAGTTTTGCAAAGCCAGCGTAAGCAGCCCGCAGAGGATCAATCCGATCACAACGGCCAGATAGGGGATCTTGATATACCCCGGCACCTGCGTCAGGGCCAGCAGCGAGACCTCCTGGATCACCCCGCCGACCCTTTGCCCAAAAAAGGGGAGGAGCAGGAACATGAGCAGCGAACAATCCAGCAGCCCAAAAACCAGGTCCCGAAAGCTGTGGATCTTTTTTCTGCTCTCTTCCTGGGCGGCGGTGAGAAGCTCCTCCCCGGAAAGCAGCCGGTCCAAAGAGATCGAAAAGAATTTTGAGATCTCCTTCAGCGAATCGATGCTCGGATATCCCCTGCCGGACTCCCATTTTGAAACAGCGGTCCTCGATACATAAAGCCGCTCGGCCAGCTGCTCCTGGGTCAGGTTTTTTTGTTTTCTCAGCTCCTGCAGCTTTTCATGAAATTCCAAAATGCCGCCCCCCGTCAAACTGCCCTCTTCCTCCGGCGCAGCGCCTGGCGGCCGGAGGTTTTTTTATAGTATAGCAAAAACAGGCGAAGTATACAACGCGGAAAGCCCTCTCAAAAAAAGCGCACGGCTATCCCCGCCTGGGTTCCCCCCTTGCCAAGGCCTTTGTTCTGCGATAAAATATAAAACAGTCAAACCTTCGGAGGCAAAAAAATGACGGAAACAAAAACACTGCGCAAAAAATTCTGGTGCGCCCTGGCTGTGATCCTGATCCTCGCCGCAGTCATGTGCTGCGCGATCATCCTCTACGATTCGGCCCCGCACATCCCCATGCTCCTCGGCTGCGCCGCTGCCGCCGTGGCGGCTTTGGCCTGCGGCTACCGCTGGCAGGATGTGGAGGACGGCATGGTGCACGGCATCACCCAGTCCCTGGGTTCCCTGATCATCCTCATGCTCATCGGCGTCCTCATCGGCGTTTGGATCCAGGCTGGCGTTGTACCCGCCATTATCTATTACGGCCTGCAGCTTCTCTCGCCGCGGTTTTTCCTGGTCTCCACCATGCTCATCTGCTCCGCCATCTCCATGGCCGTCGGCTCCTGGGGGACCGCCGGGACCATTGGCCTTGCTTTTATGGGCATCGCCCACGCGCTGGGGATCCCCCCCGCCCTTACGGCGGGAGCCATCATCTCCGGCTCCTACCTGGGGGATAAGGCGTCTCCCCTTTCGGATTCCACCAATCTTGCCTCCGCCGTCACCGGCGTGGATGTTTTCACCAATGTCCGGCATATGATCCCCGTGGCGGCGACGGCCTATGCCCTGGCCGCGGCTTTCTTTACCGCGGTCGGCTTCGGCTACGGCGGCGGCACGGCAGATCTGGGAGAGGTACAGTCCCTGTTGGCCGGTCTAAAGCAGGAGTTTTGGATCAGTCCCCTCAATTTTCTCCCTCTGGTGTTGCTGGTGGCCTGCGTCCTGCTAAAAATACCCGCCATCGCCAGTATCGGCATCGGCATTTTCTCCGCCGCCCTCCTGGGCGTCTTTACCCAGGGCAGCGACCTGGGCGGCATTTTGGGGGCGGGCTTTTCCGGCTATCTCTGCCAGACGGACAACGCAGCCCTCAACGCCCTGCTCAGCGCCGGTGGCCTGGAATCCATGATGTACTCCGTCTCTATGATCGTCTGCGCCATGATGTTCGGCGGGATCATGGAGGCCACAGGGATGATGGAGGCTTTAATGGCCCCGCTCATCCGCCATCTGCACCGCGGGGCCAGCCTGGTCACCGCCACGGTGTTTTCCTGTATGCTGGTCAACATGATCCTGCCGGAGCAATACATCGCCATCGCCATTCCCGGGCGCATGTACACCCAGGAATACGACCGCTTCCAGATCCACCGCAAGGAGCTTACCCGGGCGTTGGGAGCAGGCGGCGCCGCCACCAGCGCCCTTGTCCCCTGGAACACCTGCGGCGTTTTTATGGCCGGGGTTTTGGGCGTTACCGCTTTCCAATATGCCCCCTGGGCTATCTTTAACCTGCTGGCCCCTGTTACCGCCATCGCCTTTGCCTGGGGCTCCGCCGCCCTGCGGAAACGGCAGGTGGACAAACCCTCCAAAGCTGCCGTACCGGCCCAGTGACCTTGCAGCGGCCTTTAAAAAGATCCCTTTGCCAAAACGGCAAAGGGATCTTTTCTCTTTTGGAAAACCGGGCCGGGCTTTATTGTCCCCCACCGCGCAAAGCTTCCAGTATCCGGGGCGCCGCAGTGATGAACCAGACGCAGTACCGCTCCGGGTGCTCTTTTAGATCCCGTTCCAGCGCTTCAAAAGGGATCCAGCAAATCTCCTGCGCTTCTGACGGATCCGGCAGCACGGCGCCGGTGTATTCCCCCAAAAAGACATGGTCATATTCATATTCGTACAGCTCTTCCCCAAAACGGTGGAAATAGACAAAGGAAAACTGCTCCTGTAGCGGACAGTCAAAGCCCATTTCCTCCGGCAGACGCCGGTGGGCCGCCTGCTGCGGCGTCTCCCCCTCCAGGGGATGGGAACAGCAGGCGTTGGCCCACAGCCCTCCGGAATGATATTTATCCGCGGCGCGGCGCTGGATCAGCATCCTGCCCCGGCCGTCGTGGATAAACACCGAAAAAGCCCGGTGCAGCAGCCCCCGGGCGTGGGCCTGCTCCTTAGAGGCTGTCCCGATCTGGCGGTCGTAAAGGTCGGTCAAAATCAGCTGTTTCATTGCTCTGTTCCTTTCCGCTCCCTGGTCGCTCTTTTTAAATAGTATACAACAATCCGGCGGACTATGCTATAATAACCACATGTGGTTATTATATTTGATTTTTTATGGCCGCCCTACGGGCATGGCCAATGATATCATTTGCGCTTCGCGCTCATGCTATCATAAACCACAATGTGGTTATTATACTTAATCTTCATGGCCACACTGTGGGCATGGCCAATGATCCCATTTGCGCTTCGCGCTCATGCTATCATAAACCACAATGTGGTTATTATACTTAATCTTCATGGCCACACTGTGGGCATGGCCAATGATCCCATTTGCGCTTCGCGCTCATGCTATCATAACCACAATGTGGTTATGATACTTGATTTTTATGGCCACACTGCTGCCATATTCCACGGCAATTTCCGTTTTGCGCCCTATCCCACCGACAGAAAGGATGCGTTTTTATGCGTGTTTATGTTTTAGACCTCGGCTATCTCACCGCGGAAAAGGACGGCATCGTCCACCATCCCGGCGCGGAGGATCATCGCCGTATTCCTCTGCCGCTTCCGGCTTTCCTCATCGACCATCCTGACGGGAAGATCCTCTACGACACCGGCTGCCACCCGGACGCCATGAACGGCTGGTGGCAGGAAACCATGGTGAAGGCCTATCCCTTTTTCCAGACGCCTGCTCAGCGCCTGGAAAATCAGCTGGCCCTGTGCGGCGTAAAACCGGAGGATATTTCCGCCGTGGTGCTTTCCCATCTGCACCTTGACCACACCGGCGGGTTGAGCCTTTTTCCGGGGAAACCCGTCTATGCGCCCAAAAAGCACCTGGCCCACGCCCTGCAAAAGGTCTCTCACCCCGACCGGGAGCAGCACAGCGGCTATATTCGGGGGGATCTCTCCGCCCCGGTGGATTTTTGCCCGGTGGAAAAGGAATTCTCCCTGCTGCCCGGCGTTGACCTCATCGACCTGCCCGGCCACACAGAGGATCTGTTGGGGATGGTCGTCCGCCTCGCCCACACTACCCTGATCCTGCCGCAGGACGCGGTGTATACCGCCGAAAACTACGGCCCACCCATCGTCCCTACCCTTTCCCTGGGCGCGCCGGAACAATACGCCGCTTCTGTGGAGCGGGTGCGCCGCCTGGAGCGGGAAACCGGCGGCCTAGTGGTCTTTGGCCACGATGCCGGGCAGTTCAGTTCCCTGAAAAAAGCCCCGCAGTGGTACGAATAATATGCCGCGCTGGGCGATACGGCCCTTTCCCCTTCCCCTTAGGCGCCGCCCGCTTCGCCTAATTCCCCCATCTGCCAGGCCCGACGGATCGCCTCCTCTATTTTTTAAAACATTCGCTTGACTTTAGCGATTTTACCTGTTAAAATGTCAATAACACAGCAAAACGACGATGACCGAAAACAAGTAGGCCCTCATCGTTCCCTTTCCAGAGAGCAGCCGGGTGGTGGAAGGCGCAGAGGGGACAGAAGGCCGAATACATTTCGCGAGTTGCGCACCCAAAGGCTTTGACACCCAGTAGGCTGCGCCGGCGGCACCCGTTACCGTGCCGGAGTATCGTGCCATTGTGCACCGTACTCGCCGAGGCCGTTTCCGCGAGGGGACGGTAAACTGAGGTGGTATCGCGGGTTTATGCCCGTCCTCTGAATGCAGAATTCGGGGGACGGGCTTTTTGCTGTCTCCCGGCCGGGGCCCGCCCCACATCCAAGAACCGAAAGGAAGACAGCTATGTTTGAAAAAATCCTGATGATCGTCCTGTTCTTTGCCATGACCGCCGGGATCGGCGTCTACTGCCGCAAAAAGGCCACCAGCGTGGGAGATTTCGTCCTGGGCGGACGCAGCGTAGGCCCCTGGCTTACCGCCTTTGCCTATGGCACCTCCTATTTTTCCTCTGTGGTCTTTGTCGGCTACGCCGGGCAGTTTGGCTGGAATTTTGGCGTCGCCGCCGCCTGGATCGGCATCGGCAACGCCCTCATCGGCAGCCTGATGGCCTGGGTGCTCATGGGGCGGCGCACCCGCATTATGACAAAGCACTTTGAATCCGCCACCATGCCGGATTTTTTTGCCAAACGGTATGACAGCAACGCGTTGTGCACCGTCTCGTCCATCATCATTTTTCTGTTTTTGGTGCCCTACTCCGCCTCGGTATACAAGGGCCTTTCCGGGCTGTTTTCCATCAGCTTCGGCATCGATTTTAACTACTGCATCCTCGGCATCGCCCTGCTCACCGGCATTTACGTGATCCTCGGCGGCTATATGGCCGCCGCCATCAACGATTTTATCCAGGGCATTATCATGCTGGTGGGCATCGTCCTGGTGGTAGCCGCCGTGCTGGGCGGCCGCGGAGGGTTTCTCTCCGCCATCGAGCAGCTTTCCCAGATCCCCGCAGAATCCGCCCCACAACTCAACGGCGCCTTTGCCTCCTTCTTTGGGCCCGCTCCCGCCAGCCTGCTGGGCGTTGTCATCATGACCAGTCTGGGCACCTGGGGCCTGCCGCAGATGGTGCATAAATTTTATACCATCCGCAACGAAAAAGCCATCCACACCGGCACCATCATCTCCACTGTCTTTGCTCTGGTCATCGCCGGCGGCTCCTACTTTATGGGCGCTTTCGGGCGGCTGTACTACGCCCCCGGCGCCGACGGCGCCGTCGCTTTCGACTCCATCGTGCCGCAGATGCTCTCCACCTGCCTGCCGGATATCCTCATCGGCGTGGTGATGATTTTGGTGCTCTCGGCCTCCATGTCCACCCTCTCCAGCCTGGTCATTACCTCCGCCTCCACCTTTGTGCTGGATTTTTTACGCGCCTTCGGCGTAAAGGATCTGCACCCCAAAAAGCAGATTCTCTCCATCCGTATCCTCTGCGCTTTCTTTATTGTGCTCTCGGTGGTCATCGCCATGAACCCCAACAGCCTGATCACCGCTTTGATGGCCCTCTCCTGGGGCGCGCTGGCGGGCTCCTTCCTGGGGCCGTTCCTCTACGGCCTTTTTTCGAAGCGCGTGACCCGCGGCGCCGTGTGGGCCAGCTTCTTTACCGGCATCGGCATCAACCTGGCCAACCAGATCCTGCATTTTACCGAACCTACCATGGCCGGAGCCCTGGCGATCCTGGCTTCCCTGGTGGTGGTGCCCCTGGTCAGCTTTGTCACTCCGTCCCTGCCCCAATCCCACATTACAGACGCTTTCTCCTGCTACGACGAAAAGGTCAACGCGCCCCAAAAATTTGTATTAAACGAGGACGCGGAGTAAAACTCTTCTTGTGTAATTTGCCATTTTGCAGGATATCCGCTTGACCTCCTTCATTTTCCGGGTATAATAATAAAAAGTACAGTCAATGAGGACTGCCTTTTACGGGGCAGTCCTCTCTTTTTTTATTTCCTTTTTTGCTTGATAAAAAAGGAAGGCCGGCTCTCCGTTGGTATGGAGCCTCGGGCCGCTGTACTTACTTTTAAAATGAAAGGTTGATGAGCAATGGTTTCTGTTAACATGTATCGCACCCATTCCTGTGGAGAGTTGAGAGTAAATCACGTGAATTGCGGCGTGCGTGTGGCCGGCTGGGTCGAAAATATCAGAGACCACGGCGGCATTTTGTTTTTAGATCTGCGGGATCACTACGGCGTCGTCCAGGTCGTTTTAAGGGACGAGGCCATGCTGGCGGGCATTACCCGTGAATCCACCGTCACCGTCTCCGGCAGCGTAAGGCTGCGGGACGCCGATACCTTTAACCCCAAGATCCCCACCGGGGAGGTTGAGGTGGTGGCGCAGTCCGTCACCCTGCTGGGCAAAGCCAAAAACGCCCTGCCCTTTGAGGTCGCTTCCTCCCGGGAGACGAAGGAAGAGGTCCGCCTTACCTACCGTTACCTGGATCTGCGCAACAAAAAGGTAAAGGACAACATCGTCCTGCGCTCCCGCGTCATCGCCGCCATGCGCAAAAAAATGGAGGAGATGGGCTTTCTGGAGATCCAGACCCCGATCCTCACCGCCTCCTCTCCGGAGGGCGCCCGGGACTACCTGATCCCCAGCCGCAAACACAAGGGCCAGTTCTATGCCCTGCCCCAGGCCCCCCAGATCTTCAAGCAGCTGCTGATGGTCTCCGGCTTTGACCGCTATTTCCAGGTGGCGCCCTGCTTCCGCGACGAGGACGCCCGCGCCGACCGCTCCCCCGGCGAATTTTATCAGCTGGATTTTGAAATGGCTTTTGCCACCCAGGAGGACGTTTTTGCCGTGGCCGAGGAGGTCCTGTACCACATTTTCACCTCCTTCTCGGATAAAAAGGTCTCCCCGCCGCCTTTCCGGCGCATCCCCTACGCCCAGGCGATGCTGCAGTACGGCAGCGATAAGCCGGATCTGCGCAACCCCCTGGAGATCATCGATCTCAGCGACCTGTTTGTCGAAAGCGCCTTCGCCCCCTTCCGCGGGAAATGCGTCCGCGCCATCCGCGTGCCCGGCGCGGCGGGCCAGCCCAAAAGCTTTTTTGAGCAGATGCTGGAATACGCCCTTTCCATCGGCATGAAAGGCCTTGGATATTTTAAAGTCAACGACGATATGACCTACAACGGGCCCATCGATAAATTCCTCTCCCCCGACGGCCGCGGGGAGATCGCCGCCCGGGCGGGCCTTACCCCCGGAGACGTGATCTATTTCATCGCCGACACCAAAGCCGCCGCGCCCAAAATGGCGGGGCAGATCCGTACTGAGCTGGGACGCCGCCTGGGGCTCATCGCCGAGGATCGTTTTGAATTGTGCTATATCACCGATTTTCCCATGTACGAGCTGGATGAGGAGACCGGCGCGCCCGCCTTTACCCACAACCCCTTCTCCATGCCCCAGGGCGGCCTGGAAGCCTTGGAAACAAAGGATCCCCTGGAGGTGCTGGCCTATCAGTACGACATCGTCTGCAACGGCGTAGAGCTCTCCTCCGGCGCGGTGCGCAACCACGACCTTCCCACTATGGTAAAGGCCTTTGAGATCGCGGGATATTCGGAAGACGTCATCCGGGAAAAATTCCCCTCGCTGTACACCGCCTTCCAGTACGGAGCGCCGCCCCATGCCGGCATGGCCCCCGGGATCGACCGCACGGTCATGTTGCTTACCGGCGAGGAAAACATCCGCGAGGTCATCGCCTTCCCCATGAACTCCAACGCCGAAGATATGATGATGGGCGCGCCCGGTTTTGTCACAGAACAGCAGCTGCGGGAAGTTCACATCAAGCTTCGCTAAGTTTCCCGTCTGGCTCCCGTTTTATCGCCCTTCGGGGCATTGCGCTGACATCCGTTTTGCGCTATCATAAAGGACAAGATTTGAAAAGGAGAGAAAGCTCATGGTCACGAGAGAAGATATTCAAAAAATCGCCCTGCTCTCCAAGCTCTCCATTCCGGAAGAGGAGCTTGACGGCCTGACCGCCGATATGCAGAACATCATCGCCTTTGCCGACACCATCAGCGCGGCCGGAGATCTGGCCGACCCGGATTTTGACAACATCAACGATCTTTCCAACGCCTTCCGGGAGGATGAAACAGTTCCCTCCTATCCGCAGGAAGCAATTTTGCAAAACGCGGGCGGCGGCGAGGGCGGCTATTTTCCCGTCCGCAAAAGAAGATAAGAAGGAGGGGAAACAATGGGTATCATCAAAACCATCCAGCAAAAGCTTATGGCAGGGGAATTTTCCTGCACCGAGCTCACCCGCGCCTATCTCGACGCCATGGAGCGGGACAACGGCAGCCTAAACGCCTATGTCCGGGCCACGCCTGAGGACGCCCTGGCCGCCGCCGCCCAGGTGGATCAGAAACTCTCCGTCAAAGAGGCCCTGCTGCCCCTGGAGGGCGTCCCCATGACCCTTAAGGATAACCTCTGCACCAAAGGGATCGAAACCACCTGCTGCTCCAATATTTTGAAGGGCTATGTCCCCATCTACAATGCCACCGTCTGGGATATCCTGCAAAAACAGGGCGCCGTCCTGCTGGGCAAAACCAACATGGATGAGTTCGCCATGGGTTCCTCCAGCGAGACCTCCTGCTTTGGCGGCTCCCTCAACCCTCACGACCTTTCCCGGGTAGCGGGGGGCAGCTCCGGCGGCGTGGCCAGCGCCGTTGGGGGGAACCTGGCCGCCTACGGCCTTGGCTCCGATACCGGCGGTTCGATCCGCCAGCCCGCCAGCTTCTGCGGCGTCACCGGGCTAAAGCCCACCTACGGCGCCGTCTCCCGCTTTGGCCTGGTGGCCTACGCCTCCAGCCTGGATCAGATCGGCCCCATCGCCCCCAGCGCCGAGGACTGCGCTGCCGTCTATGACGTCATCTCGCAGTACGACCCCATGGATTCCACCTCTAAAGGCGCTTTGGGCCCCGCCTCCCCTCATTTGGAAGACGGCCTGCGGGGTGTGCGGATCGGCGTCCCAGAGGAGTATTACGACGGCGTGCGTCCGGAGGTGCTCTCCGCTTTGGAAAACGCCATGGCGGTCTACCGCTCTCTGGGGGCCGAGATCGTTCCCTTTTCCCTGCCGGAGCTGAAATACGCCCTGCCGGTCTATTACATCCTGGCCTGCGCCGAGGCCGCCTCCAACCTGGGGCGCTACGACGGCATCCGCTACGGCTACCGCACCGAGCACTACAACGGCGTTCACGACATGGTCTGCCGCACCCGCAGCGAAGGTTTCGGCAAGGAGGTCCAGCGCCGCATCCTGCTGGGCAACTATGTGCTAAGTTCCGGCTATTACGACGCCTACTACAAAAAAGCCCAGGGCCTGCGCGGCGCCATCGTCAAGGGCTTCCATCAGGCCTTTGGCAAATGCGATATCATGCTGGCCCCCACGGTGCCCATGACCGCCTTTCCCCTGAATTTTACCGGCGCAGACCCTGTGGAGACCTATCTCACCGATATCTGCACTGTGCCGGTGAACATTGCGGGGCTGCCCGCCCTTTCCACCCCTTGCGGGTGCGATCAGGACGGCCTGCCCATCGGCATGCAGCTGATCGGCAACACCTTCTGTGAAAACACCATTCTCGCCGCCGCCCATCAGTACGAGAAAGCGGCGGGACAATATCGGCGCACAAAATGGGGGGTATCGTTATGAGCCGTGAATACGAATTGGTCGCCGGCCTGGAGACCCATGTGGAGCTCTCCACCAAAACCAAGATCTTCTGTTCCTGCACCACCGCCTTCGGCAGCGAGCCCAACACCCATTGCTGCCCGGTCTGCATCGGGCTGCCGGGCACCCTGCCAAAGCTAAACCGCCAGGTGGTACGCTCGGCCATCCGGGCCGGCCTGGCCCTGGATTGCCAGATCAGCGAGATCTCTAAAATGGACCGCAAAAACTATGTCTATCCCGATCTGCCCAAAGCCTACCAGATCTCTCAGTTCGACAAGCCCCTATGCCGCGACGGCTCCATGGAGCTTTCAAACGGAAGGGTCATCCGCATCAACCGCATCCACATCGAAGAGGACGCCGGCAAGCTGGTGCACGAGCAGGGCGATACCTTTGTGGATTACAACCGGGGGGGCGTCCCCCTGATTGAGATCGTCACTGAACCGGATTTCCGCAGCATCGACGAAGTAAAAGAATATGTGGAACGCCTACAGCTGACCATGAAATACCTGGGGGTCTCCGACTGCAAAATGGAGGAAGGTTCCCTGCGCTGCGACGTGAACATCTCGGTGCGCCCCAAGGGCAGCGCCGCCTTCGGCACCCGTACCGAAATCAAAAACATGAACTCCTTTACCTATATCGCCCGGGCCATGGAATACGAGTTTTCCCGTCAGGTGGAACTGCTGGAGGCCGGAGAAACCGTGGTACAGGAGACCCTGCGCTACGACGTTGCCGCCGGCGTCACCGAAAGCATGCGCGGCAAAGAGGACGCCCAGGACTACCGCTATTTCCGCGACCCGGATCTGGTGACCATCCTCACCACCGGGGAAGAGATTGAACAGCTTCGCGCCTCCCTGCCCGAGTTGCCCGCCCAAAAGGCCGCCCGCTTTGCCGGCCAGTATGGCCTTTCCCCGGCCGACGCCGCCCTGTTGGCGCGCTATCCTCGCTGCGCCGATTATTTTGACGAGGCCGCCGCAGGCCTTGCCAAACCTAAAACCGCCGCAAACTTCCTCATAGGCCAGGTGTTCAGCCGCCTGGGAAGCGAATCGGCCAAAGAGGCCTGCGCCATTCCCTTTGACGCCAAGGCCCTCCACGATCTGGCGGCCCTGGTGGAAGAGGGAAAGATCAATATGGGCCTTGCCAAATCCACCCTGGAAAAGATGCTGGATTCCGGCAAAGGGCCCGGGGAGCTGCTCTCCGCCGCCGATATGGAAGCCGTGGACGACGCCAAACTCACAGAGCTCTGCCGCGCCGCCATCGAGGCCGACCCCAAGGCGGTGGAAGGATACCTGGGAGGCAAAGAAAAAGCCTTGCAGGCCCTCATCGGCGCCGTTATGCGCGCCACCCGCGGCCGGGCCAACGCCGCCGCGGCGGAAAAGGTCTTAAAGGGCCTGCTTCAGCCTTAACCGCGCCGGGCCTGCCCGGCGAAAACAGGATCTCGTTTGTCCGCTTTCTTTTTGGCCCGGGGACGCTGCCAGCGTCCCCGGGTTTTTGTCTAACCAAAACGCACGGCTGCCCGGCCTGTTCCCGGACAGGCGGGCCGCCGCCTTTTGCCTTTATTTTCAACTTTTTTACTTAAAAATAGTTGACAATTGTTTCTTCATCGGGTAAAGTATTCCTGGGACGCCGCCCGATCCCAAAAAGGCATCCCACCACGACACGATATGATCATAGGAGGCCCTTCCATGAGCGACCTTACCCCTTCCGCGCAAAAGCTGCGGCAAAACACCAAGGCGTTGACCCTGTGCGCTCTTTTTGCCGCCCTCACTGCCGTATGCTCTCAATTTCAGATCGCCATCCCTTTTGTCCCCATCAATCTGGCCCTGCTCAGCGTACATCTTGCCGGGGCCCTGCTCGGGCCCAAATACGGCCCGGTCAGCATGGCCGTTTACGCCCTGATGGGCCTGATCGGCGTCCCGGTCTTTGCCGGTTTTGGCTCCGGCCCCGGCGTTTTGTTCGGGAAAACCGGCGGTTACATCGTCGGCTATATCCTCTGCGCCCTGACGGTGGGTCTTCTCACCCGCCTGTGGGGGGATCGCTTTTCCCTTTTGTGCGCCGCCATGGCTTTGGGGGTACTGCTCTGTTACCTGTTTGGCACCCTCTGGTTCATGGCCGTGGCAGGTCTTGACCTATTCACCAGCCTGGGCTACTGCGTCTTTCCCTTCCTCCCCGGCGACGCCGTTAAGATCCTGCTGGCCTCCCTGCTGGCCAAACGGCTGCGGGGGCCCCTTGCCCGCGCCGGATGGACGCCGGCATAATCCTTTTCCCCCATACAAAAAGGGCGAAGCCATGCGGCTCCGCCCTTTTTGTGTTTGAGGTCTGTATCATGATAGAGGTCTGTCAAAAAATTATAGGATGCCGACCATCAGGTTGGTCAGCAATGGGAAAAAGGTAACGACTCCCACCAGGCGCAAGGTCTGGATGACCGCCACCGTCGGCATATGTGCCCCCATCTCCGCGGAGATCAGCGCCACGTCGGTGAGGCCGCCGGGGCACAGGGCAAACAGCGCCGTTGTCAGGTCGATATTTTTGACCCGGCTGATGAACACGCTCAGGCCCACCGTAATGAGCAGATAACAGAGGATCAACATCAGCGCCAGCAGCAAAATGGAACCGAGCCCGTTGAGGTCATCCCGGCAGACCTGCACGCCGATCAGCGCGCCGGAGCACATCTGCGCCGCCTTTTTCAGCCACATGGGAAGATACCCTTTGCCGGTCAAAACGTTGAACACCCCCACCGCCGCCATGGAGAAGATCATGGTGCCCGCAGGGATCCCGGAAAGTTTGCCCAAAATGCCGGAGGCAAAGCCAATGGCCAGCGTAATGGCCAGATAGCAGTATTTTTGTTTGGAGGTGAGCACCCGGCCGTGGGACATCTGCTCCTGGGCCGAGACCACGGGCTGCCCGTCGTGGCTGTGGTCAAATTTCTTTGAGATCACTTTCAGGATCGTCGGGAAAATGCCGATGACGATCATCACCCGCAGGATCTGGAACAGCACCACGCGGGAGGCGTCGGCGCCGAGATCCTGGCTCGCCAGGGTCATATCCATCATGCCGCCGGGGGCCACAGAAAAGAGGCAGGTGGCAATATCCATATCGGAGAGGAAAAAGAGCAAAAACCCAGCTCCGGCGCTGAGGATCAACATCAGGATCACCATGGTAAAGGCGGTTCCGGCCATTCTTTTCAGACGCAGAACGTCCTCTTTATCGATGCTGGCGCCGATCAGCGCCCCGGCCACCGACTGTACCACCACCCGCGTTTCGGAGGGCATAGAGGCCATTCCAAAAAGGATATTAAAAGCCGCCACAAAAACCATGCCGCCGATAATTGCGCCGGCGGGCACCTTTAGTTTCAGGGCAAGCAGGCCGCCTGCCACCGCGATCAGAAGCGTCAAGATCAGCTCCATTGCCGCACCTCCTACCATTTTGATGTAAAAAACGGCGGGCTATCCCCGCTATTCCTTCGTCCCAAACTTGACGAAAAAGATGCCTAAAACGAGGTACAGCGCCGAAGCCACACAGACCACCAGCCCCATGTAGGGAAACGCCACCGCCACATCGCCGCCGAAGCCGTTGAGCACCGCCCCGTAAGAGGTAGCGGAAAGGGTCGCGCCCATGGTGGTGCACAAGGTCTGCACCGAGATCCCGGAGCCAAGGTCACTTTCCGGCAGATCCTTTTGATAATATGGGTGCGCCGTCATGTAATTGAGGCCCTCCCCCACGCCGTAAAAGCTGGTGACCACATACAGGACCAGGATCGTCAGCGTGTTGCTGCCGGTGCCTGTTCCAAAGAACAACAACAGGCTGGTGCCAAAGGTAACGCAGGCCCCCAGAATCAGCAAGCCCTTATGCCAGCTGGTATGGCGCGAAAGCCACCCGCCCAGAACGACCGTTACCAAGATGACGAAACATGTTTTTGGCAAGGCGAAAGTGCCGCTGAAGGTGGCGGAATAGCCCATACCGCTTTGCACATAAAGCGTGACATAGTTGGCCGCCAGATTGATGCTGGGCATACCCAGCAGAACCATGAGCACCCCAATGGTAAAGGAAGGGATCTTGAACAGCCGCAGGTTCAGCAAAGGGCGGCTGGAGCGTTTTTCCCAAAAAAGGAAGGCCAACAGGAACACCACAAAAGCGATGGCCGTTCCCCACACCACCGGCGACGACCAGGGGAAATATTTTCCGCCGACGTTGAGCACCACCAGAAAGGAGGCGATCACAAGGGCCGAGAGCAATGCGCCGGGGATATCCAGATGCTGGCGCACGGCGCTTTGCTTTTTGGGGTAGTAGCGGATGATGAGAAACAGCACCACCACCGGCATGAACAGCGGGTACAAAGGGGTAATGTGGTAGCCCAGATTATCGGTGACCACACCGCCCAATAGCGGCCCGACCAGCAGGCCGAGGTTGTTTGCCGCGGAGTAAAGGCCCATGTAGCGGGAGCGCTCTTCGCTGTGGGTCACATCACAGATAATGGCCACAGGCATGCTGATGCCGATTCCGTGGCAGGCCGCCATGGCAATATAAAAAATAACGAAGATCGAAAGATTGGGGGCAAAGGCCGCAAAGGCCGCCGCCACCGAAACGCCGGTGACCGCCACCACCGTCATCCGCTTGACGCCCACCATATCGATGAGCTTTCCGCCCACCAGGGCGAGGATGGCCATGGAGGCCGTATTTAAAACCATCAGCACCGGATAAAAATCCAAAGCGCCGAATTCCTTCATAATAGTAGGCAAAGAGACCGTAAACCCCAGGGAGTTGATGCTCAAATACACCCGCAGGATATAAGCGGCAGCCAGGCTCCGCTGTTTGGATCTTACCTCCGCCCGGATCGATTCGACAGAATCCATTTTGTTCAACCTTTCCTTTTTGCTCGGCCCCGCAGCGCAGTCACCGCTGGCCTGGGGTTTCCCCTGCCGTTTTTCCTCTGCCGGGCAGGAAAACACCCATGGGGACGTGATCCTCTCCCGAGGACCGCAGGCAGAGCGAAGCGACAAGCAGATAGATCCCGGTGGGGATCAGGGTGACAAAGCACATCACCGGGTAAGCCGCCATAATATCGTTGCCCATGGCGGAAAGGATCGCCCCATAGGCGGTGGATGTCAGGCTCAGGGACAGCATGGCGATCAGGAACTGGGCGGAGATCCCGGTGGGGAGCTGCTGCGCGTCCAGATCCCGCTGATAAAGGGGATAAAGCGTCATATAATACATGGCCTCTCCCACGCCCAGAAGGAAATTAAAGCCGTACAGCAGCGTGGGGAAGCTCTCCATCCCGCTGGCAAGGCCCATCAGCAGCTCCATGCCGCCGATGAAAAGGCCGCCCAGGACGACAAATTTCTTCTGCCAGGAATGATGATGGGAGATCCAGCGCCCAAAAAACAGGGACATGCAGATAATGGCCAAAGTCTTTGGGATGGCGTAGGTGGCGCTGGACGCCGCCGAACGGCCCATACCGGACTGCACCAAAAGCAAGGTAAAGCTGGAGCTCAGGGTCATCTGGGGCAGGATCAGGGGAATGAGGATATTGGCCAATGAAAAAGACGGAATGGAAAACAGTTTCAGGGGAATGATCGCATAGGGGCAGCGCCTGCCTTGGCGCAGAAACACCACAAGACAAAGCAGGAACATGGCGCCCAGCCCCCAAAGCACCGGAGACGTCCAGGCCAGCTGTTTTCCCGCCGTATTCAAAAAGACGATCAGGCTGCCCACCCCGCCGATGATCAGGGCGCTGCCCGCAAAATCGAAGGGCTCGTGCTTTGCCCCGGCGGGCTGGCGGTAAAAGCGCATCAGCAAAAAGAGCGATACCGCAGCCAGGGGCAACGGATAGATGGGCGTATAGGTAAAGCCAAAAAGATCGGTGATCAGGCCGCCCAGCAGGGGGCCCAGCAAAGAACCGGTGTTGTTCATCACCGAGTAAAGGGACATATAGCGGGGACGCTCCTCGGGATCGGTGCTGTCCACCACAATGGCCACAGGCATGGTACTGGCCACGCCGTAAAAAATATTCATGAAAAAGTAGCCAATGACAAAAAGCCCCAAAGAGCCGGAAAAAGCGCAGAACAGCGAAGTGGCCGCTGTGCCGATCGTCGAAATCATGATCGTTTTGCGCCGCCCGAGCATGGTGGTAAAACGCCCGGCAAAGGCGCTGACGATGGTAGAAGCGGTAGAGCCCACCACCAGAATGATCGCAAACCATTCCAGCGCATCGTACTGTTTGGTGATGACGGGGAGAGAAACCGAAAAGCCAAGGTTGTTTAAACTTAAATAAATGCGCAGCATACACGCCGCATACAAAGAACGCTTCGCTTCTTTTTCTCCCATTTGTTGAAGGCCCATTTTCATTCGTCTCCTAACCCACTGGCTGTGCCAAAAGCAGCTTTTGGCGCACATCCTGCCCTTGCAGGAACGCCCTTTTTCGGCCAAATCCGCCGTCAAAAAGGCAAAAAAACAGTAAAAAGAAAACTCGGGGCAAACGCCCAGAGTTTTTTCCCTTTCCAAGCTGTCCGCCCCCGTGGGAGCGGACAGCAGAAAGGAACAAAAATGCGGGTCAGTCTTTGATGTAAACGGTCTTACCGGTGTTGGCGGCCTCGTAAATGGCCTCCAGGATGCGGGTGACGGTATAGGCCTGACGGGGCTTGACCACCAGCTCGCCTTTGCCTTCCAGGGCGTTGAGCCAGGTAATGGCTTCCTTCTCGGCGCCGGGGTAATTGAAGATCAGGTCGGCGGAAGAGGATTTGCCCTCGGAGACGTTGGGCTCCAGGATGGTCTGACGGCCGTTCTGGACAGTGTTGACGCGCAGGACACGGTCGGTGCCTTTGGCGCCCATGGGGAATTCCATGGCGGCGCCGGCTTTGGTGCCGTACACGGTGGTCATGGCCTGACGCTCATCGGTGGTGTTCAGGGCCCAGGAGGACTCCAGGAACACGGTAGCGCCGTTTTCAAATTTTACAAAACCAAAGGCAGCGTCCTCTACCTCATAGGTCTTGGGATCCCAGTGATCCTCGGTGCCCTGCTCATCGCCAGCCAGGGTGGTGCCCAGGGTGTTATAGGTGGAACCGGAGACCGCTACGGGTTTGTAGTTGTCCATGATCCACAGGGTGATATCCAGGGAGTGGGTGCCGATATCGATGAGGGGACCGCCGCCCTGCTCAAACTTGTTGGTGAACACGCCCCAGGTGGGGATGCCGCGACGGCGCAGAGCGTGGGCTTTGGCCATGTAGATATCGCCCAGCTCACCGCTGACAGCCATCTTTTTCAGGGTCTGGGTGTCAACGCGGAAACGGTTCTGATAGCCGATGGTCAGCAGCTTGCCAGTGCGCTCGGCCGCTTCCACCATGGCCAGGGCCTCGGCGGAGTTGATCGCCATGGGTTTTTCGCACATGACGTTGTTTCCGGCTTCCAGAGCCGCAACGGCGATCTCGCTGTGAGAGCGGTTGGGGGTGCAGACATGGACAGCGTCCAGATCCATTTTGATGAGTTCTTTATAATCGGTGAAAACTTTGGCGTCGGGGGTACCATATTTCGCTTTTGCTTTGACCGCTTTCTCCTCTACGATATCGCAGAAAGCGACAATTTCGCAGCGATCGGGGAATTTAGCCAGGTTGGGAAGATGCTTGGTCGTGGCAATGTTGCCGCAGCCAACGATACCAATTTTCAATTTAGCCATAGGAAAGACCTCTCTTCTTTTGATTTTTGGATTGCTGTACACCGATAAGGGCATTTGCCCTTAAGCGCAATGGAATCAGGCCCACTCAACGCCGGAATATTTCCGGAAGCTCTTCATGCTGATCTCCACAGACTGGAGCTGGTTGAGGAAGGTGAAATCCTGCTCCAGCAGGATATAGGGGATACCAACACGGTTGCCGGCGTCGATGTAATCCTGGATCGGCAGCACGCCGGTCCCCACCTCGGCAAAACTGGTCTCCTTGCGGGCGGCCAGATAGGTGTCGCGGTTGATCTCCTTGGACATGTCCACCTTTTCTTCAAAAAGGTTCAGGGGTTCCCCGGCGTTTTTGTTAAAGTCCTTTTGGTGCAGCATGATCAGGCGATCTCGATAGGTCTCGATCACCTTCACCGGATCCACGCCGCCGCGGGAGGCCCAGAAGGTATCCAGCTGCAGGTCGACCAGGTTCGGATCGGTGTTTTCCATGATCATCTCCATCACGGTCTTTTCGCCCATTTTCTGGAACTCGTGGAAATGATTGTGGTAATAAAAGCGCATGCCGTAATTTTTCTGGGCGTATTCGCCGGTTTTGTTGTACTGCTCGCATTTGCGCAGCACATCGTCCCTATCGTGGAAGAAATGAGCGGAAAGGCCAACCCGCGTGCCGCCCAAGGCCGCGTTGTACTCAAACACAGGCGCCAGCGCTTCCAGGGAAGTCTGGGAGGAAATGTGGGCGCCTACGATCTTCACGCCGTTGGCGTCCAACAGCTTTTTGGCCTCCGGGGCCGGCAGCCCCAGGGATTGTCCCAGAGGAAAATCCGGCATATGGCAGGTTTCCCAGTATTTGTAGCCCATATCCGCCACCTTTTGCAGGGTGCCGCGGGGGTCCCTGGTCACTTCGTCGCGGACAGAATAGATCTGAAGTCCAACTTTCATGCGTCGCGTCCTCTCTCAGGCAACCGGATCTCCCGGCTGCGTCAGCGTTTTATTCCCACTCGATGCCTTTGAATTTTTTGAAGGCCTTCATGCTGACGGCGATGGATTCCATCTCGCCCATGCGGGTCTTATCCTGCTCCAGGAACATGTACTCCACGCCGATCTTGTTGCCGGCGTCGATATAATCCTGGATCGGCAGAATGCCGGTGCCGACCTCGGCGTACAGAGGCAGCAGACGGGTGGTCTGGTCAAACTCCATGGTGACGGGTTTGTTGATGTCCACGCGTTTTTCAAAGATATTGACAGGCTCGCCGGCGTCTTTGGAATAATCCTTCTGATGCAACAGCAGGACGCGGCTGCCCAGGCGTTCCATTTCCTTGACCGGGTCTACGCCGCCGCGGGCCGCCCAGAAGTTATCCATCTGGTACCAGACGTATTTGGGATCGCTACTTTCCAGGATCACGTCGATGATCTGTTTGCCCTCCACCAGCTGATACTCACGATAGTGGTTGTGATAGTAATATTTCAGGCCGTAGGCATAAGCGATCTTGCTGTCGATGTTCATCAGCTTGCATTTTGCCTGGACGTCGGGCATGCCGCCGGGGAAATGCGCGCCGCCGCTGCCGACCTGTTTGGCGCCCAACGCGGCGTAATATTTGCAGAAGCCCGCAAAACCGTCGCAGCCCAGGGGATAATAATGCGCACCGGCTACTTTCAGGCCCAGCTCCGCCAAATACGCTTTGGCCTCCTCCAGATCCATCTGCAGGCCATAGCTCTTCTCATCGCCGATCTTCGGGTTCGCAAAGGGCTCGATGTACTTATAGCCAAGATCCGCGATCTGCTTTAGGGTACCTTTGGGGTCCTTCTTCAACGCCTCTTTGACCGAAAACAGCTGAATACCAATTTTCATAACCTGTTCCTCGCTTTCATTCTCCTCATCACAACGTGATGGGCGCCATATTCCCGACCATACCGAACTGGAAATTCTGTATGATATCGTTTACATCTTTGCGAAAAAAATAGTTTCCGCCCGTTTCGGCCGCCCGCCCCCGGAAAACCGGGAGCCGGGCCGACCGAAAGCCTCCTCCCCCGGTATCCGGAGGATAAAGGGGAGAAGGCTCTTCTGCGGAGAAACGCTCTTCTTTGATTATAACAGAAGCGTTCAAAAAATCAAACTAAAATTAACCTTTTACCGCGCCAACCGCAATACCTTTGACAAAGTTGTTCTGTACAAAGGGATAAACGACGATAATTGGCAGGATACCGACGGCGGCGATGGCCATTCGGACCGTGGTGCCCGGGATACTGGCCACCATCTCTCCCATGTTACCGGCCATAGCGGCGTTGGTGCTCAGGAACTGGATATCGGCCAGCATACGGTTGAGCAGGTTCTGGATGCTGAACAGCTCCGCTTTGGTCAGGTAGATCA
This sequence comes from Oscillospiraceae bacterium, assembly GCA_028689635.1. Lineage (GTDB taxonomy): Bacteria > Bacillota > Clostridia > Oscillospirales > Ruminococcaceae > JALELV01. Next base: position 6,483 of record JAQVCU010000010.1, on the reverse strand, counting down.
TGCCGTTGTACCAGTCGTTCCAGTAGTTGATGCCGGAAAACAGCATAACGGTGGCGATGATCGGGCGGCCCATGGGGATGACGATCTTACGGAAGATCGTAAACTCGGTGGCACCGTCGATGGAAGCAGATTCGATGATGGCGTCCGGAACCATGCTGGAGAGGTTGGTACGCATCAGGAACACATACCAGGGGCTCATGAGCAGCGTGGGGACAAGCAGGGCAAAAATGGTGTTTTTGATGTGGAAATACTCGGTGTACATCAGATAGGTGGGAACCAGTCCTCCGTTAAAGAGCATGGTGAAGAACACCAGGAAGGAGAAAAAGTTCCGGCCGGGAAGGTCGCGACGGGAGAGCGGATAAGCCAGCAGCGACGTAACAACGATGTTGGCGGCGGTACCGATGACGGTAACCAGGGCCGTTACACCGTAGGCGCGGAAGATCTGGTCTCTCTGCTTCCAGAGGTATTCATAGGCTTCCAGGCCAAATTTCTTCGGCCAGATGTTGTAACCGTTCTGGATGATGGTCGCCTGCTCCGTAAAGGAGCTGGAGAACAGGATCAGGATCGGGATAATCGCGACGGCGGCACTGAGGAACAAGATCACATGGGAAAGGATCTGGATGCCGTAATATTCTTTTGTTTTCATAGCTTACATCCTCCTTTCCTATTAGAACAACGCATTATCGGGGCTGGTTTTCTTCACGACCAGGTTAGAGATCAAAACAAAGATGAACCCGACAATTGCCTGATAAGCGCCAGCCGCAGAGGACATACCAATGTCGCCCAGCTGCATCAGGCCGCGGTATACGTAGGTATCGATAACGTTGGTGGTGCTGTACAGGGTGCCGGAGTTCAGCGGCACATGGTAGAACAGACCGAAGTCGGAACGGAAGATCTTACCGATGGAAAGCAGCACCATCGTATAGATGACGGGCTTAATCAGCGGTACGGTGATATAATAGATCTGCTGCAGTTTGGTAGCGCCCTCCAGGGAAGCCGCCTCATAATACTCGGTATCGATGCCGAGCACCGCAGAATAGTAGATAATACTCAGGTAGCCGACCTCTTTCCAGGCGTAAACAATTGGCAGGATGAAGACCCAAAGCTTTGGTTCCATATACCAGGAGACCGGATCCATGCCCATCAGGGGCAGGATGGATTTGTTCAGGAAACCCAGCTCGGTGTTCATCATGGCGTTGCCCAGGTAACCGATGATGACCATGGAAAGCAGGAAGGGCAGCAGGATCGCGCTTTGGTAAAATCTCTTGGCGCCCTTGGCGACCATTTCACTAAGCAGGATTGCCACAAATACCGACAAACAAGTATTGATAATAATAAAAGCGATATTGTAGCCCATGGTGTTTCTGGTGATGACCCAGGCATCCTCAGTGGAAAAGAGATATTCAAAGTTTTTAAAACCGATCCAGTCGCTTCCGAAAATACCTTTTCTGTAGTCGACGTCTTTAAACGCAATCACAAGTCCGGCCATCGGCAGGTAGTTGTTGATCAGCAGATATAACAAGCCCGGTATCATCATGATGTATAGCGGGATATACTTTTTTATGTGTTTCAGCTTTTTACTTGCCATAAAGCCATCCTCCGATTAAATTTTTTCGGTCCCGCGGCGGCCGAAGCCGCCGCGTTTCCGAAAAGATGCTAAAGTAAAACTTTTGCGGGGGAATTATTTGGAAGCCAGGAACTCATCCAGCTGACGCTGTTTCTCGTCAACGATCTTCTGAATGCCGGCAGCTTCCAGTTTGGCCAGGAACTCAGGAATGGCGGTCTCAGGATCAACAGCACCAAATTCCAGAGCGGTACGATACTCGTTGTTGACGTTGGTAACAGCAGCGACCTCAGTCTTAACAGGGGTAGCATCGTAGGAATAACCAAAGGCCTTAGATCTCATAGCGTTTTTGTTGAAGCTATCGGTCTGTACCCACAGGTCGGGGGAATCGCCGTTCCAGATGTAATCCAGGAACTGGTTGCCGAAGACCCAGCCGAGGTTCAGGTTGTAGCCGATGTTCTCAGCGGTAACGCCAGCCGGATAATCGATGATGCGGTTCTCTTCGTCGATGACCTGATAGTGCTGGCCCTCGATGCCCCAAGCGAGCAGGTTGGCAACTTCTTCATCGTAGTACATTTTGTTCAGGAACTTCATAGCAGCTTCAGGAGCCACAGAGTTTCTGGCGATGCACCACTGAGCGGTCTGAACGATGGTAGTAGCGGTATAAACATCCACAACAGGGATGGATTTGCAGGGCTGAGCCATCTGAGCAGAGGTCTTCAGGTCAAAGCCAGGTTTCAGGTTGGTGGTGTAGGAAGCGCCGCGACCGCCCTTCAGAGCGTCGGCATAACCATCCTGATTGGTAACGGCATCCTGCAGAACCAGGCCTTCCTGATACCAGGAACGCATGCGTTTGCAGAATTCCATGTACTCGGGCTGAGCAAAGAGGTTAACGACCTCGGTGCCCTGGCCATAGTTCATGATAACGCCGTTGGCATCGCCCAGGGGGTCGAAGTCCGCCAGGGTGTCATACAGCTTCTGGCCGGCAGAGGAAGGAACCATAGGAACCAGATCGGTGCCGTCTTTGATCTTCACGAGCATGTCGTGGATCTCATCGTAAGAAGCTTTCTTGTTCCAGTCATAGCCGGAGTAATCAACGCCGACCTGATCCAGAACGTTGGCAAGGAAGACGAAGCCACGGGTGGTAGCCAGGTCGCGGACGGTGGTCAGACCGTACTGTACGCCGCCAACTTTACCGGCGTCCAGGTTCTCCTGGCCAACGGCAGCGACGATATCCTGGCCGTACTGAGCAACCAGATCGTCCAGTTCGATGACCTGGCCCTTGGCTACGTAGGTAGCGAAGTTTGCATAGTGGGCAACGAAAGCGTCCAGATGCTCGTTACCAGAAAGCATCAGGGTCAGCTGATCGCGATAGTTACCGATGTTCAGAGCAACGGAATCGACGATCTTGCAGTTGCAGTCGCGGATCAGGATCTCATTGACCTTGTCGATGACCATCTGATAGTCGGTGGGAACACCGGACTGGGCCCAGAAGCCGATGACCAGCTCGTCGGGTTCACCGGCGGGCTCGGAGCTTCCGGCAGCGCTGCCGGGTTCAGAACCGCTGGCGCTGGGGGTGGTGGTCTGTCCGCAGGCGCTGAACATCAGCAGGGCTGCGATCAGCAGGGAAAGGACTCTAAGTACATTTTTAGACTTTCCTAACATTTGTTTGCCTCCTCTTGGTTTATTGGGTGTTTTCATTATACAAACTTCCACCTGGCCCAACCACCAGTTTTGTGATTTGAAATGATTCGATTTGTGATGTTTTTCATTAAAATTATGTCAAAGATACCATTTTTTCGTAAATTTTTTATAACCGATCCGCTCAACAAACGTTAAAAAAGGCGATGAAAAGGCGGTTTTGTCCAACTCCGGATCCGCCTTCTCCTCGCTGTTTGTTCCGATTTTCAGAAAATATTTTCTTTTCCCTTCTCATCTTTTCTGTGAAACAAACGCCCGACAGGCGCGTCTTTGCCTTTTTAGGGCCCGCTCCGCCTGTTTTTCCGGGTTTGCCGCCGGCCGGCCAATAAAAAGAGGAAGGAGCGCCGCCCCTTCCTCTTTTTATTGGTTTGTTTTCCGGTAAGCCATGGGCGTCAACCCGGTAGTCTTTTTGAACACCTGGGCAAAATAGGCGAAATTGGCATACCCCAGTTTCGCCGCCACGTCGCTGACGGAAAGCCCCGTATCCTTTAGCAGACGGCAGGCGATCTCCACCTTTTTGGCCTGGATATACTCCAAAAGGGAGATCCCCTCCTGCTTTTTAAAGGTGCGGGAGAGGTATTCCGGGTTAAGGCCCACATAATCCGCCACCTTATCCCGGGAAATATCTGCCCCCAGCAGGTTCGCGTCGATATAGGCTTTGGCGCGGTCTACTGCGGTGTTGCTGCCCGAATCATTCCCCAGGCGGCGGATCAGCCAGTGCACCAGCTCGCCGGCAGTGGCTTTTACCCCCTCCAGGTCGGTCAGGGACCACTGCGCCCCGGCGCCGATCTCCGTGCGGTCCACCAGGTATTGATCCGCCACCAGATAAATAATGTGATAAAAATCCTGCTGGAACTGCCGCAGGGTGGCGCCGTTGAGCGTTCCCTGCTCCAGGCACTGGTCCAGATACCGCTCCACGGCGGCCAGCAGATCCTTTCCGCGGCCTTTTTCCAACAGCATGACCCATGTCTGGGTATCCGGCTTCTGATAAGGGGTCTTGTTCTCCCCATCCCGCCCCAGCAGCAGCACGCCTGCCCCGGGCTTGCCCTGGCTTTGGAAGAAGCTGTAGACCTCCCGGAACTGCTCCGACATTTTTTCAGGGGGGAGGAAGCTGCCCATGCAAAAGGTCAGCTCGGCCTCTAAATGCTCCCGCGCGTAGCCCATCATCCGGCGGCAGTCCTGCGCCAGCTTATCCTGCTGCGCCTGCGGATCCTCCTCCATCTGCTGCAAAATATAAAAATTGTTGCTGGTGGTGATCGCCGAGGTGCCGGTCACCAGGCCGTCGAACAGATCCGCCGCCATGTTGTTCAGGGCGTAACGCAGATCGGTTTTGCCCCATTTGGTGGCGGCGCCCTCCTCCTGGCTCCAGTGGGAAAGCAGCAGCAGGTAACGCCCATCTTCCTTCATCGGGATCCCCCGCAGGGCGGCCTTGTGCAGGATGATCTCCCGGTCCGGCGCAATGGTATCGCTGATGACGTCGCTCCAAAACTGAGAGAGAAGGTTTTTGCTGCTCTGGATCCAGTTTTCGCTCTGCTCCTGATCCCGCGCCTTTTTCTTCTGCTCCTCCGCCTTGGCCACCGCCGTGAGGATGATCCCGCGGAGTTTGTCAAATTCGATGGGTTTGAGCACATAGTCGATGCTTCCCAGTTCGATAGCCCGGCGGCAGTAATCAAACTGGGCGTGGCCGGTGAGGAAGAAGCTCACCACGTCAAGATGATGGTCCCGCACCCACTCCAGCAGTTCCAGCCCGCTGTGGGTACCCATCTCAATATCGCAGATCATCACGTCCACCTGATGCTCCTCCAGTACCTTGATGGCCTGGTTCATGCTGTAGGCGGTGTATACTGCGCCGATTCCAAGCTCTTCCCAGTCAAACTGAGATTTGATGATGTCAACGGTAAAGACTTCGTCATCTACGATCAGTAAGCTGTTCAAAGTTCTTCCTCCTGTTTGTTTTCGATGGGGATCACGACCTCTACCAGCGCCCCGTGGGGCTCCCGGTTCCGGAAGGTAATATCGCCGTTTCCCTGATAGATCAGCCACAGGCGCTGCTGCACGTTAAAGATGCCCACGTGCTCCCGGGTGCTGTCAAAGATGCGCTGGCCGTTTTCCAGGGCGCCCAGCACCTCTCTGGAAAAACCGGGGCCGTCATCGTAAATGGATATTTTCAGATAGCGCCGTACATAACCCTCCACCTTTTCCGCCTTAAGGCCGATCTCCGTGACCGCGTCCATATTGACCGCGTATTTGATGGCGTTTTCGATAAAGGTCTGGATGATCAGCGGCGGGATCTGGATCTCCTCCATTTCCGGCTCCACTTCCACGGTGGTTTTCAGGTTGTAGGGGTAGCGGATCTTTTGGATATCCAGATAATTTTCCACATGGGCCAGCTCGTCCTTCAGGCTTACCAGCTCCGCCTCGTTTTTCAGGCTATAGCGGAAATAGGCGCTGAGATGCATGGCAAGCTTCTGCACCAGCTCAAAATTCTTGATCTGGGCAAACTGATAGATCATGTTGAGGGAATTCATAAAAAAGTGCGGCTGGATCTGTAGCTGGTAATATTGCTGCCGGGTTTTCTGCCGCAGCAGTTTTTCCTCGTAGATATCCACCTTCAAACGCTTGATCTCCCGGATCATGGCGTTGAAGGTATCGTTGACCAGACGAAATTCCTCCCCGGAATTCTCGATTTCGATCTGCGCGCTGAAATCGCCCCGGCGGATGTTATTCATGGCGTCCACCAGGGACTTCAGGGGCGCGAGGATGGAGCTTTGCATCACCGAAATGGCCACGGCCATCATCAGCACCAGGCAGGCCGCCAGGACGATGATGATATTATAAAGGGAGGTAAAGCCCTCCAACACCGTTTGCTCGTCTGTCAAGGCCATGAGGAAAAAAGGCCCGCTGCTGGTGCGGATGCGGGAAACGATAAAGCGCTGACCTTCCAGCGTCAAATATTCTTCCCCCTGGATCGTCTCCGATTGGCCCCGCTCGTAAAAAATCGGGCTCCCATCCAGGATCTCCCCGTCCTCGGTGGAAAAAACGACGTAGTCGATCTGGGAGATATCCGGCGCGTTGAGGGCGGAAACCAGCGTATCCGCAAAGCTCCAAACGCCCAGATAGCCCTCGCCCACCCGTAGGATCCTGCAAAATAGATATTCTCCCTTGGCTTTCAGGGGGATCCAGCCCTGGCTGACCGGCAGGCCCCCGGAAAGATACTG
>JAQVCU010000009.1 GCA_028689635.1 Oscillospiraceae bacterium | reverse complement strand
GCCGCGCCCGTGTGGAACGACGGCGCCGCGACCCTGCCCTCTCTGGGGATCTCCTTCCCCTTCCCGTCTTCCTGGGCAGCCCTCTCCCCCGAAGAGACTGCCGCCGTTATGAACGGCGCCGCCGGACAGGAGATCTCCGGCGCGGAAAAAGTTTCGGAAGAGGATCTTCAGGCCCTCAAAGACGGCTCTCTCCTGGTAATCCAAACCGAGACCGGCGATCTGATGCAGTTTACCGTTCTTCCCGCAAAGGAGCCGGACGACCTGAAGGCCTATGTGGAGGGCAGCGTCTTTCTCAAAGCCTCCACCGTCCTCACCGGCCTTTCTGAGGTAAAAGAAGCCGACGCCGCCGGCGTCCCCTTCTGCACCTTTACCGGGGAGTATCCCTCCCAGGGCATGGCCCAGCGCTACTGGGTGGCCTGCCAAAACGGCTGGGTGGTGCAGATCACCTGTTCTACCCAGGGAGACCTGGGCGAAATGGAAGATATCTTTTTCGCCGCCGAACCGGCCGCGAAATGAAAACCCGCCGTCCGCTCAAAAAAAAGAGCCCTCCCGTCCGCCGCGGCGGCCTGAGGGCTCTTTTTGAACGGACAGTGTAACACGCGGTCAAACGCCGCACATGATCAGCAAAACGATCAGCAGCGCCAGCAGCCCCACCAAAAACGGCAGCGCCACCACGACGATCCCGCCCCAGAGGAACCCCCGGGCCAGCATCCTGTTCTTTTTATCCAACACCACCCGCATGGTGATGGCGACAGCCAGCAGCAAAACGCCAAGGCCTATCATCAGGGTGGTGCCGATGCCATACCAATAATAATTTTCCTCCAGCTTTTGCGCCAAAACGCCGATGATCGAGGTCAGCAGGGTGGCGGCGGCGATGGTGCCGAAAAAGGAGAAGCAGAAATGCATCCCCTTGCCGCGCGCCGGGTCTGGTACGGCAACCGGAAAATTTCCCGGCTGCGGAGCCAGCGCAAAGGGGGCTTCCCCGGGGTATTGGTAAAACGCCGCCCCGTTTTGATCCCACCAGGCCCAGCCGTATACCGGTTCCCCGTCCGGGCTATAGCGCGCGCAGATATACCGGGGCTGCCCATCCTCGCCGGGATAAGGCTGCTCCCGCCAGACGTAATTGCCCGCGCCATCATACTGCGCCTGTCCCTGGGGCGGCGTGAACGCCGCCCCGGAAACCGTTTCCTCCGCTCTCTCTGTCTCGCGTCTGATCTCCTCCATAGTCCCCGCTCCCTTCTCTTTTCAATTTTGCCGCGGCGGCGCCCCGGCTTTTCTTCTTTTATTGTAACAGGGCCGCTGGCAATACGCAAGCCCTCTGGGGCCGGCGGCCGCCTTTTAAAAAATTCTGTCCGCCCTGGCCGTCATGGCCCTGGGAACTTATTTTGCCTCCTCCGACCCCGCCGCGCAGGCCTGAAACTGTCGCGGCATAAAAAAGGGACATCCCCCGCGGGATGTCCCTTTTTGTCTCTTTACCGTGCCAGGATCTCCGGTTCCCCGATCTCCTCGCCAAAGCATTCCACCGTCACGCGCTTCATCGCCTGGGTCTCCAGGGGACGGTCGGAATAGTCCCGCTCCACCGCCACGATCCGGTCGGCTTCCTCGATCCCCTCGATCACCTTGCCAAAGGCAGCGTACTGGCCGTCCAGATGCGGGGCGTCGTCCACCATGATGAAAAACTGGGAACCGGCGCTGTTGGGGCGCATAGAGCGCGCCATCGAAAGCACGCCTTTGGTATGCCGCAGATCATTTTTAAAGCCGTTTCCGGAAAATTCTCCCTCAATGGAATAATCGGGGCCGCCCATGCCGGTGCCCTCGGGGTCTCCGCCCTGGATCATAAACCCCGGGATGACCCGGTGAAAGATCAGGCCGTCATAAAAGCCCTTTTTCACCAGGGAGACAAAGTTTTTTACCGTGTTGGGCGCGATCTCCGGGTAAAGCTCCGCCTTCATCACGCCGCCGTTTTCCAATTCAAAGGTCACAATCGGGTTTTTCATGTTCTGATGCTCCTTCTGATTTTGTTTGATCCGGGTTTGAGAGATCCTGTCCGACCCCCGCTTTTCCGGAAAGCTTTTTTTACTGGGTGGGGAACTCCTCCTGCAGGGCAATGCAGCGGGCCTTTGCGTCCTCTCCCGTCTCCTCCACCACCGCCTGGGCCAGGGTATAGACCCCCAGGCTCTGCGCGCCGCCCACGCCGGAGACCGTCGCCGCGTCCCCGGGCTTTAGCCCCTGTGGCGGCGCAGAGAAAAGCTCGCAGCGTACCATACTGCTCATGCCGCCGAAGCCCTCCGTAAAGGTCAGATAATATCCGCCGGAAAAATCCTCTTCCAGCTGCGAGACGACCCCCGCCGTGCGCACCATCCGCCCCTGGTAGCGCTCCGGGTTTTCAAACAGCTCGATGTAATGGACGCTGGGCGCGTCGGAGCGGTTTTCGGCGCTTTGAGAAGAGGATGGGACCGGGGCCGGTTTACCCTGCGAGGTGGCCCGGGCGCCCGCCCAGACCGCCAGGCCCACGGCGGAAAGCACCACTGCCGCCCCCAGGGAAATGGTTTTGACAAGCTTCATGGCGTTCCTCCTTCTCTCTTTTTATTAAAATACAACAAAGCGCCCCAAAACACAAGGGGGCAACGCCCAAACGCCCTTTTTCCGCTTTCCTCCCGGCCTTCTCTCCCACCGAAGAACCGGCAAAGGCCTGCCGCGCTGCGTCCTCTTTCTTATCCCTCCCGCTTCTCTCCATATTCTGCCATCAGGTGCTCGGCGCACTCCTTGAGCTCTCCCAGGGTGGAGAGCCGCACGCCGGAGGACACCAGGCGGGATTTGGTCTTTGGCGGCAGAGATTGAAAGTATTCGTCCAGAGCCGGGTCAAAAAAATAAGCGTCGTAATTTTCCACAGCTTTTCACCTCCCGGTTCAGTATTCCCTTTCTCAAAATTTTTTTGCATCGAACGGCGGCTTTTCCGTCCTTTTCTTTTGCCGCACCGCCATTTTCTCGGTAACCCCGGCGTAAAATCCATGAAAAATGCAGGATTTCCGCAGCGCTTATTGCAATATTTCCTGCAAATATCTCTTTTATACAATTAATTTAGAATTATATCCTGCAAAATAGTCATTTTGCGCCTTGCAAAACTTTTCCACCGGCGCTATAATCAGGTCGAAATGAAGGAAATCTTTCTTTGATAAAATTCAGTGACATAATTCTTGCAAAGGGGAGCGTTTATTTTGGATAGCAGAAAAGAGCGGGATTCCATCGGAGAAAAAGAGGTCGCCAAGGACGCCTATTACGGCGTGCAGTCCCTGCGGGCCAACGAAAACTTCAACATCACCGGCACGCGGCTGCACCCTCGTTTCATCGACAGCTTAGCCGAGATCAAAAAGGCCGCCGCCCTCACCAACTGCTGGGCCGGCAAGCTGCCGCAGAATATTTGCAGCGCCATCTGCCAGGCCTGCGACGAGATCCTCGCGGGGAAATTTTACGATCAGTTTATCACCGACGCCATTCAAGGCGGCGCCGGGACCTCCGCCAATATGAACGCCAACGAGGTCATCGCCAACCGCGCCATCGAGCTGCTGGGCGGCGAAAAGGGGGATTATTCCCTGGTGCACCCCAACGATCATGTCAACATGGCCCAATCCACCAACGACGTGATCCCCACAGCCGGAAAAATGACGGCCATCAAGCTGCTCAACCAGGCCCTGGCCCAGCTTTCCCGGCTGGAGGATGCTTTTTTGCAGAAATCCCGCGAGTTTGACGACGTGGTAAAAATGGGCCGCACCCAGATGCAGGACGCCGTCCCCATCCGCCTTGGTCAGGAGTTCGGCGCTTATGCCGCCGTCGTCCGCCGCGATATCGCCCGTCTCTCCGGCTGCACGCGGGAGCTGCGCGCCGTCAATATGGGCGGCACCGCCATCGGCACCAGCCTCAATGCCGAAAAGCTTTATGTCCACACCATCGTCCCGCGTCTGGCGGAGGTCTCCGGGCTTGACCTGCTGCAGGCGGAAAACCTGGTGGACGCCACCCAGAACCTGGATTCCTTCGTAGTGGTCTCCTCCTGCCTCAAAACCTGCGCGGTAAGCCTTTCCAAGATCTCCAACGACCTGCGGATGATGTCCTCCGGCCCCCGCACCGGCTTTTGCGAGATCAATCTTCCCGCCCGCCAGAACGGTTCCTCTATTATGCCCGGCAAGGTAAACCCCGTGATCCCCGAGGTAATGACCCAGGTGGCCTACAACATCATCGGCAACGACGTCACCGTTACCATGGCGGCGGAAGCGGGCCAGCTGGAGCTCAACGCCTTTGAGCCCGTGATCTTCTACAAGCTTTTTGAATCCATCTCCACCCTGGCCCACGGCGTCTCCACCTTTGTGGACAACTGCGTCCTGGGCATTACCGCCAACCGCCAGCACTGCCGCGACCTGGTGGACAACAGCGTCGGCACCATCACCGCCATCTGCCCGAAGGTAGGGTATCAGGTGGCCGCCGAGATCGCCAAAAAGGCGGTGAAAACCGGTGCGCCGGTAAAAACTGTGCTGGAAAACGAGCTGCATCTGCCCGAAACCGAGGTGGAGGAGCTGCTGGACCCCTATGCCATGACCTGATTGCCCATAAGGCTATCGCTTTTTAAAGCCGGAGGCGCTTTGCGCCTTCGGCTTTTCTTCGTTTCCCCCGGGCTTCCCCGCTTAACCCCTTTGGGGCAACTGTGGTAGACTATCCTCAGAAAAAGGGGCAGGGCCTATATTTTGCCGCAGGCAAACCGCCTTACGCCTGCATAGGCACCTTTGTCCCGCTGTAAGGAGGGGAAAAATGGCTTATTTTAACGACCGGCGCCACAAAATATATTATGAGGAAAGCGGAAGCGGCCCGCCGCTTTTGCTGCTGCATGGAAACACCGCTTCTTCCGCCATGTTTGCGGGGATCGTGGGGCAGTACACCGTGGATCACACCGTCATCGTCATGGATTTTCTCGGCTGCGGAAAATCCGACCGCATCCAGCCCTGGCCGGAGGACCTGTGGTACGAAGAGGCCATGCAGGCTGCCCGTCTGCTGGATGAAAAGCGCTATGGCCCAATAGGCCTGATCGGGGCCAGCGGCGGCGCCCTGGCCGCCATCAACCTCGCTTTGGAGCGTCCCGACCTTGTCGCCCGGCTTATCGCCGACAGCTTTGAGGGAGAACGGGCCGGCCCCGCCCTCACAAACAACCTGCGCATGGGGCGGGAATTATCCAAACAGGATCCCGGCGCACGGGCCTTCTATGAGGGGATGAACGGGCCGGATTGGGAGAGCGTCGTTGACGCGGATACCCAGGCTGTGACCGCCCACGCAGAACACATCGGCGCCTTTTTCCACAAGCCGCTGTCCCTGTTAAAGCCGGATATCCTTTTCACCGGCAGCCGGGAGGACGCGCTTTTCCCTCCCGGGTTCTACGAAAACCTCTTTCCCTCCATGCTTTGCAAGATCGGGCACGGCGCGCAGCATCTTTTCGAGCACGGCGGCCATCCCGCCATGCTGTCCAACCAGGCCGAATTTGTCTCCCTCAGCAGACGTTTTCTCGATGAATAGCCCGGCCCGCCGCAAAAAGGCCTTCCCTCATTTTTGCTTCTTTGCGATAAAATGTTTTTTAAGCAGAAAGCGATGGAGATGATTTTTATGTCATCTCCATCGCTTTTTATCATGCTTTTTCAATTTTGATCCGCCCGGCACGCGGAAATTTATCGGGCCGGGCGGTTCCGGTTTCTGGAGAAACTGCGAACACGTCCTTCTGGGAAAAATCTTTTTCAGAAGGCGGCCTTTTATTCGATGGTGACCTTATCGCAGTGCTGGAAGGCCACCGGAGAAAGCTCGTTGCCAATGCCGGGCAGATCCGGCACCTGGAATTTCCCGTTTACCGGCTGATAATCGTAAAGGCACAGCTCCCTGTTGTAGCGGGTGCGGGCGAACATGTGGTGTTCATGGATAACGAAATTGGGGATCACCGCCTCCACCATCAGCGCCGCCGCCGTGGACAAAGGGGACCCGCAGGCGTGCACCTGCACCCCAACGTCGTAGGTATAGGCCATGTCGCACACCTTTTTCACTTCGGTAATGCCGCCGCAGGTGCCGATATCCGGCTGGATGACCTGGATGGAATTGTCCCTGAAATAATCGGCGTACTGCCAGCGGGTATAAATGCGCTCGCCGTTGGCCACGGGGATGTTGATGCTGTCGTGGACAAATTTGGCCAGCTGCGGCGTCGGGGTAGAGGGCTCCTCAAAATAAAAGATGCCGTATTTCTCCACCGCCCGCGCCAGCTGGATGGCACAGTTGGCGTCGGTAAAGGAATGGTTCTCCATGATCAGATCCACCTTGGGGCCTATGGCCTCCCGCACAGCCGCCACCCGCTCCTCGATGAGGTCGATGTAATAGGCGCTGCGCAGGCCGATGCGGTCCAGATCGGTAAAGCGGGTCCCGTCGGGGCGGTAGGTGAAAAAGTCGATCTTAATGGCGTCGTAGCCCTCGTCCACCGCTCTTTTGGCCTCCCGCGCGTAATCCTGGGGGGAAAGCTGCGCCACATTTTCGTATCCCCAGCTGCACTGAAGCTGGGAAGCATAGGTGCGCAGGCCGTCCCGCCGCTTGCCGCCCAAAAGTTCGTGCACCGGGGCGTTATAATATTTTCCGCGGATATCCCACAGGGCGATATCGATGGCGGAGATGCCCGCAAAAACCACCGGGCCGCCGTTTTGCCCCCAAAAAGAGGTGCGGTACAGTTTATCCCAGATGGTCTCGTGATGCAGCGGATTCATGCCGATGATGAGCTTTGCAAAATTTTTCAGCTGGCCCGCCGCGGCAAACTGGGACTGCCCGTAGGCCAGCGCCGCCTCGCCGTCCCCGTAAATGCCCTCGTCGGTGTAAATGCGGCAGACGATGGGCCGCCAGGCCCCGCCGTTCAGATCCGTTTTCAGGTGCAGGATATCTACCTTGGTGATCTTCATTTCCTTTTCCTCCGTCTCGTTTTGAAAACGTATTCAGCTTTATTAAGCATAACACCGCGCCGCCCCAACGTCAAAGCTTTTTGGGGATTTGCCCCTACAAATCTTTCCTTTCGAAATTGTGCAGACCGACAGGGCTGTCACCCTCTCCGCATTTTTTTCGTATGATGAAGAAAATGAGGGGAGGCTTTTTTATGAACCGCTGTTCTTCCCGGCGGGCCCGTCCTTTTGTGTCCGCCCCCGTCCCCCTGAGCCAAAGCTTTCAGGGCGGTTACACCCCGCAGCAGATCCAGACTGCTTATCAGTTCCCCCCTTCGGCCGGCGGCCGCGGCCAGACCATCGCCCTTGTCGACGCCTACGGCCAGCCCAATATCCGCGCCGATCTGGAGGTTTTCAGCCGCCGCTTTGGGCTTCCCCCGGCAACACTTACCATCGAGCGGATGGGCCTTGTCCCCTCTGCCCCGGAGGAAAACTGGGCGCTGGAGACCTCTTTGGACGTGGAATGGGCCCACGCCCTGGCCCCTCAGGCCAGACTGCTGCTGGTCCTCGCCGCCTCCGGGCGCATTGAAGATCTGATGCAGGCGGCGGCCTACGCGGCGTCTGCCGGGGCGGATGTGGTCTCCATGAGCTGGGGCCAGGATGAGTTTTCGGGGGAGACACAATGGGAGCGCGTTTTCTCGGCCTATCCCGACACGGTTTTTGTGGCCGCCGCCGGGGACGTTGCCGCCGTGCCGGTATACCCCTCCGTCTCGCCGCTGGTGCTCTCGGTGGGCGGCACTACTCTGGAATTAAACGGCGCCGGGCGCAGGGTCAGCGAAACGGCCTGGCCGGGCGGGGGCGGCGGGCCCAGCGCATATTTTTCCATCCCCGGCTTCCAGCGCCGGATGACCGGCATTTTGGCCCTGACCGGCGGCGCTCGCGGCACCCCGGACGTCAGCTTTTCGGCAAACCCCTATGCCGGCGTCGCCGTCTACCACAGCTTTACCTATCAGGGCGGCTTTGGATGGGGCGTTGTGGGCGGCAGCAGTTTCTCCGCCGTGGCCTGGGCCGCTGTGGCCGCCATTTCCCGGCAGACGTCGGGGGGCTTCTCGCCCACCCGCCTGTACCGTCTGGCGGGAGGGGGATCCTACCGCGTCCCCCAGCCCTACTTTTACGATATTACCCAGGGCGGGAACCGTCTTTATCAGGCGGGGCCCGGATGGGATCTTTGCACCGGCCTGGGCTCTCCCCGCATGAGCGCTCTGCCCTTCGGCCTTGGCCTGGGGCGGTAACGGGCCCGGCGCCGATTTCATAAACTGGAAAGATCCGCCCCAAAGCCGCTGAAGGAGGTTTTCCCATGAGTACAGGTTCCATCGTCGTACAACTTTTTACCGCCCGGGAGGCCCGCCCGGTGACCAACGCCATCGTCCGGATCCACCGCCCCGGCGGTTCCGGCAGCTGTGCCGGGCCCGAGCTGATCTCCGCCGTCCCGGTGGATCCCGATGGGCGCACCGTGCCCATCGAGGTAGAGACCCCTCCCCGCGCCCTCTCCCTGGAAGAAAATTACACCGGCGTCCCCTACGGCGTCTACGATGTCGCCATCGAAGCCTACGGCTTTGCCAACCATCTGATCCGCCAGGTGCAGGTTTTTGAGGGGGAAACCACCTTGCAGGAGGCCCAGCTGGTCCCCTTCGCCCTGGAAAGCTACGACGCCCCGGCGGATTTTATCTTTGAGACCCCGGTGCACAGCCTGGTACGGGCGGACTGCACCGGCGCCTGCCCGCCTAAAGAGTTCGCCTCCCTGGTACTGCAGCGGGTGGTGATCCCCAGCCAGATCGCCGTCCACCTGGGTTCCCCGCAGTCCAGCGCGGAGAATGTCTACGTCTCCTTCCCCAACTACATCAAAAACGTCTGCTCCAGCGAGATCTATCCCACCTGGCCGGAAAACGCCATCCGCGCCAACATCTACGCCCAGGTTTCCCTGGCGCTGAACCGGGTCTACACCGAATGGTACCCCAGCCGCGGCTATCCCTTCCAGATCACCAACTCTACCCAGTACGACCAAAAGTTTGTCAAAGGGCGCAATATTTTTGAAAATATCAGCCGTATTTTCGATGAGATCTTCAACGTCTATGTTAGCCGCGTCGGCTCCCAGGGGCCGTTTTTTACCGAATACTGCGACGGCCGGCAGGTGACCTGCCCCGGACTCAAGCAGTGGGGCACTGTGGATCTGGCCAACCAGGGCTACACCCCCTTAGGCATCCTGCGCTATTATTACGGCAGCGGCATCGAGCTTTTGGAGACCAACAACATCCAGTCGATCCCCCAATCCTACCCCGGCTCTCCCCTGCGCCTGGGTTCCTCCGGCGTGTATGTGCGCATCCTCCAGTCCGAGCTCAACCGCGTCTCCCGAAACTATCCGCTGATTGGCAGCGTCACGGTGGACGGCGTGTTCGGCGCTTCCACCGAAAACGCTGTGCGCGCCTTCCAGCGCATCTTCAGCCTCACCGCCGACGGTGTGGTGGGCAAGGCCACCTGGTACCGCCTCTCCTATATCTTTGTCTCGGTCACCAAACTGGCGGAGTTGGGCGCGGAAAATGAAAACCTGCCCACCGACGCGGGCAGTTATCCCGGCAACGCCCTGCGGGAAGGTTCCCGTGGCGTCGGCGTTTCCATCGTCCAGTTCTATCTAAGCACCATCAACCGCTTTTATAACGCGGTGCCCGCCGTGGAAGTAGACGGCGTGTTCGGCCCCGCCACCACCGCCGCCGTCCGGGCCTTCCAGCGGCAGTTTGGTCTCACCGTCGACGGCGTCGTTGGCCGCGCCACCTGGGATAAACTCTACAAGCTCTACCTGGAGCTGGTGGTCCAGCTGCCCGGCGTCACCGCAAACTGCCCCGCTTACCCCGGCACGCCCCTGCGCGTAGGCAGCTTTGGTCGGGATGTGAGCGTCCTTCAGTCCTGGCTAAGCTTTGTCGCCGATTATTATCCAGATATCCCCAAAGTGGTCTCCGACGGCATCTTCGGCCAGGATACCCGCCGCGCTGTAGCCGCCTTCCAGCGCCAATTCGGCCTGACGGAGGACGGCGTTGCCGGACGCGCCACCTGGCAGCGCCTGTGCGCTGTGGCGGGAGAGCTCTCCGCCGGAGGCTCCGACGCTTACCCCGGCACGCCTCTGCGCCTGGGTTCCTCCGGGGCCAATGTGGTGAAGATGCAGCGCTATCTCAACTACATCGGCGGCTCCTATTCCAGCATCCCCCGCCTGACGGTAGACGGCATCTACGGCGCCGCTACCCGCAGCGCCGTCACGGCCTTTCAGCGCCAGTTTGGCCTTGCGGCCGACGGCGTCATCGGCCAGAGCACCTGGAACCGCATCGTCCAGGTCTACGACAGCCTTTCCAGCCTGGCCGCCGCCGAACTCTCCCCCGAAGAAAGCCCCGCCCCCTATGCCCAGGCGCTGCCCCAGGTGGCGGCGGAGGGCTTCGACCCCACCCGATCCCTGGAAGCCTATTTTTCCGCCGGGGAAAGCCCTGCCCCGCGGCGGCCCAAAGGGGCGGGCTGAACCGCCCCTTGCCCCCGCCGTCCCGCTGTGGTAAGATAAAAGTCATCCAGGTTTTGCCGTCCCTTGCGGCGAAAACCCCAAAAATTGATTTTGCCGCCGGAAAGGCGGGCGGGAGGCGGGGATCTTGCGGTATCGCCACGTTGTGTTTGATATTGACGGCACCTTGATCGACACCAATGGGCCATATCTGTTGGCCATGCAGCGGCTGCTTCGGGAACGCTTTGGCCAGGAAAAGTCTTTGCGGGAGCTCACCGGCATCCTGGGGATCCCGGAACGGGTCACCTTAGGGCGCATGGGCTTTGCCGATGTGGAGGAGGCTTTTGAGGCCCTCGGGCGCTATTACGATGAAATTTCCGGGGGTATCCGGGTGTTTGACGGATTGGAGGAGACCCTCGGGCAGCTGCGAGATCTCGGGCTTTCCCTGGGCCTTGTCACCTCCAAAACCAGAAAGGCCTTTGAAGAAGGGTTTTCCCGTCTCCCCATCGCCGCATTCTTTGACGTCGCCGTCTGCTCGGAGGATACCCTGCGCCACAAGCCGGATCCGGAGCCCATGCTGCGCTACCTCTCCCTCACTGGCGCCCTTCCCAGCCAGGTGCTTTATGTCGGCGACAGCCCCTATGACATGTCCATGTGCCGCGCCTCCGGCACGGACGCCGCCCTGGCCACCTGGGGCGTTCAGCGGGATGACGTCATCCCCTGTACCTATCTTATCCGCAGCCCGGCGGAGATCCCCGCCCTGCTGGGGCTGTAGCCAAACGCAAAAAAAGAAGGCCTTCCATGGAAGGCCTTCTTTTTTATATCCCCGGTTTTATGCCCCAGGCTGTGCCGTTTTCGGCGTCCAGAGCACCGTTTGTGTGCCGTCCGGCGACTGATAAACCACTTCGTCCAGGGTGCCGAAGCTCAGGCTCACTTCCTCATATCTGCCGGTGGAAAACTTGCCGAACAGAAGGGCTGTTTTGGCTTCGGAAAGATAGAGGATCTGGCGGCCGCCCTCCTCCCGTATTTCCGTTTTCAGCCGGCGGAGCTGATAGGGGGAGCTGATGCGGTAGACCGCGACGTACTGATTCTGCTCCATTAGCTCATCGGAACAGAGGAAATTGACGCTGTATTCTGGGATGGTGACAGTGTACTCCACCTCTTCGCCCTCCCCGGCGCGGATGACGACGCTTTCCCCGTTTCCCGCGGCGGCCAGCTGGGCCTGCTGCTTCAGGTCATAGACCTCCGCCGAGATCCGGAGCTCCTCCACCGGCACCGGTCGCAGCGGCGCCTGGGTAGCGGCCCAAAGAGCCGCCGCCAACACCAGGGCCACCGCCGCGGACACGGCCACCACCCGGCGGTTGAGCCTTTTTTTGATTTTCTGCAGCAGCTTGCCGTCCCCGTTTTCGGCCTTTGGTTCCTGATAGGGCGCTTTCATGGCCTCCCATTGGGCGCGGCAGCTCTCGCAGTCCTCCAAATGTGTCCGGACAGATTCCGCCGTATTTTCCCCGGTCAGCCCCTCAACGTAATTGGGCAGCAGATCCTGCACGATCTCACAGGGCAGATCATACCTCATCCTTCATCATTCCTTTCAGCTGGTTTTTCCCACGATAGAAGGTTACTCGGGCCCAGTTTTCGCTTTTTCCCAACACATCGCCGATCTCCCGGAAGGAGAGCCCCGCAAACGCCCTCAAATACAGGACGTCGCGGTATCCGCTCCCCAGCTTCTGGATGTTCCGGTACAGATCCAGCTGTCCCTGCCGCCGCTGGCATTCCTCCTCCGGCCCGTTTTCCGGCGGGGTCGGGGGCTCCATTTCCGGGGTCAAGGGCAGGTTTTGATATTCCCTGCGCCGGATATAATCCAAATATGTATTCTTCGCTATGGCGCAAAGCCATGTCAACACCCGGGTGTTTGGGTCAAAGCTGTCGATATGCCGCAGCGCCTTACAGAAGGTATCCGCCGTCACATCCTCGGCCAAACTCTCGTTCCGGCAAAGCGTCATCACATATTTTTTGACCGGGACGGCGCACCGGCGGTATATCTCTTCAAAATCCTCCAAGCCCTTTTCACCTCCTTGCCCATGAAACGGCCCAGCCGGCCTTTCGTTACAAAAAAAGGAACGCTTTTTCTTTCAAAAAAACTGGCGGGCCGTCTGGCCCGCCGCACCGCGCAGAATCAGTTTTGGTATCGCCGCTGCAAAAGCGCGCCGAGATCCGTCTTTTTCAGGGCCAATTCCATGGTCCCCGTTTCGCCGGGGAAGGCCTCTCCCCGCTCCAGCAAAAGGACCAGTTCCGTTCCTGTCAGGTAATAGGGCTGATTGTTTCGGAAAACGCCCAGTTTCCCACACAGCTCCTCCGGCAGTTTCCTGCCCTGGGCCGCCCGCGCAAAAAGCGCGGCAGCGGCCCGTCGCTGCTCCTCCCCCTGGAAAAGATCGCACAGCCGCACGGTGCGGCCGCTCTCCCCATCCAGGTTCAGGCTGTGGGCCCGGGGTTGTTCCCCATCTATCCGGGTGATAAACACGACGCTCAAAAGCGCCGGCGTGTTGTATCCCACCCGAAAATCCAAGCTGCCCGTTATGGGGCCTGCGGATTTTTGGCCCCTGCGCAGGGCCTCGCACGCGCTCCACTCTCCGTATTCCCGGAACATCGCGTTGAAGAGGCTCTGCGCCTGGGGCGTTTTCGCCTGCACCACTTTGGGATAACGGTATGAAAAGGAGACGTTCTCCTCCTCTACCTCCCGCTCGATGGTCAGGTATTCCGCCTCGCCCAGGGCGCTGGCCGCCATGCCCCACAGGCCAAAGGCCAGCAGGGCGGCGCAGACTGCGCAAAACTTCTTCATCCTTCACCGCCCGTCTCTGCACGGCCGCGGCTTTCACCGCTTTCTTAATATGCCCGTGCCGGGGCGCAAAACACCTGGAAAAGCTTTCCGGAAAAACAGCCTTAAAAAATATCTTTTTCTTCTAAAAGCCCCAGGCCGCACAGGGCCTGGGCCAGGCCGTCCTCATCCACAGGGGGCGCCACATAATCCGCCGCGCGCTTTACCCGTTCCGGCGCGTTGCCCATGGCGACGCCGATCCCCGCAAAACGGAGCATGGATTCGTCGTTTTCCCCGTCGCCAAACGCGGCGGCCTCCTCCGGCCTCACGCCCGTCAGCGCCAGCGCCGCCCGGATCCCGGCGTCCTTCCCGCCCTCTTTGGGCACCACGTCCACGCCGAACTCGTTCCAGCGGACAGACTGGCAATGCGGCATCACCGCCATCAGCCCCGCGATTTCCGCTTCGTTGCCATAGGGGCAGAGCTGGAACACCTCCCGTCCCAAGGCCTGCCGGATATCCTCCACCCGGCCCTGCCGGGGGATCCCGGCGCCGATGCGCCGGACGGTCTCGTTCAGGCAGCTGAAATAGCGGCGTTCCTCTTCCCGGAACATCACCGGCAGGGGGGTGCGAAGCAGATATTCCACCGCCGCCGCAATATCTCCGGGATCCAATGGATTCCTAAAAAAGACCGTGCCGTCCGCCAAACGGCAGTAGCCGCCGTTCATAGTCAAAAAGCCGTCGAACAGCTCCCGACAGCTCCCCAACACGTCAAGATCCTGCCAGTGCCGCCCCGTGGCCAGATAAAGACGGATCTTTTTCTCCTTCAGGCGGCTCAGGGCCCGCGCCGCGCTTTCCACCACGCCGGGCCGGCCCCGGCCGATCAGCGTTCCGTCCACGTCAAAAAAAGCCGCTCGGATCATCTTTGCTTCTCCTTCTATTTTGACCGCGCCACCGGCAGATTGAGCTGGTAACGCACCGCCACGGTCCGCACCGCCACGATCACCGCAGCGCCGCAGAACAGGGCAATATACTCCCCGGCCCAGCGGTAAAGGTAATAATACAGCACCCCGCCCGCCAGGGACGCCACCGCATAGATCTCCCGGCGCAGGATCATGGGGATGCGGGAAGCCATAACGTCCCGCATCACGCCGCCCCCCACGCCGGTAAGCACCCCGACGAAAATAGAAAGGAAGGCGTTTTCCCCATAGCCCAGGGCGATGGAGCGGTTGACCCCCGTCACCGTAAACACCGCCAGCCCCAGGGTATCGCCAAAAATCGCCAAGGCGTAAAGCCGCCGGGCAAATTTTCCGTCCTGGGCAAGGTTTTTGCGCAGCTGCACCCCAAACACCAGCAGCGCCACCGCCACGGCGATCAGGATAAAAAACGGGTTTTGCAGGGCCAGGGGGGGCGTGGCCCCCAGCAGAAGGTCCCGGATGATCCCGCCGCCCACCGCCGTAGTGATAGCCAGCAGCAACACCCCCAGCAGATCCATCCGCCGCTCCACCGCCACCATGGCGCCGAACAGGGCGAAGGCCGCCGTCCCCATAATCTCACCGATAAACACGATCGTATCCACCATGGCTGTTTTCCTCCCGCAGTCCGGTTTTCTCCGGATAGCAAAACATCCCAACTGAAAAATCCAGTCGGGATGTTCGGTCTGTGAAGTTTCTGTGAGCCTCCGCACAAAAGACGGAAAACTTATTTGAGCTCGATAGAAGCGCCAGCCTCTTCCAGCTTCGCTTTGATCTCCTCGGCCTCGGCCTTGGAAACACCCTCTTTTACGGGCTTGGGAGCATTGTCGACGACCTCTTTCGCTTCTTTCAGGCCCAGACCGGTGATCTCTTTCACCAGTTTGATAACGCCCATTTTGGAAGCGCCGGCAGAAGTCAGGATCACGTCGAACTCGCTCTTCTCCTCAGCGGCAGGAGCGGCACCGGCAGCGGGGCCGGCAACCATTACGGGAGCAGCGGCGGAAACGCCGAATTCCTCCTCGATGGCCTTAACCAGGTCAGCCAGTTCGAGGACGGTGAGGGTTTTGATCTCTTCAACAAATTTTACGATTTTCTCAGAAGCCATGATAGCTACCTCCTATAAATCAATTTTAACTGCGTGCAAAATCCCACCGGATTACGCACTGGCCTGTTCGGTCTGTTTTTCGACGATGGCGTTGAGAGCCACAGCCAGACCTCTGATGTTGCCGTTGAGCACGCTGAGCAGCTGACCCAGCAGCTGTTCTTTGCTCGGCAGTTTGGCGAGAGCCACTACGCCAGCCTGATCCAGGGCTTTGCCCTCGACGAAACCGGCTTTCAGGTTGAAGCTGTCTTTAGAAGCATCTGCATACTTCGCCAGAATTTTAGCGGCGACGACCGGGTCTTCTTTGCTGATTGCAAGAGCAGTGGTATTTTCCAGCGCTCCGCACAGCTCTTCATACCCGACGTCCTTCATGGCAAAACGGAGCAGGGTGTTTTTTACAACAGCATACTCTACGTTCGCTTCACGAAGCTCACGGCGGAGCTTGGTGTCATCGGCCACGCTGATGCCCTTGTAATCTACCAGAACACCGGCTACCGCGCCTTCCAGCTTGCTTTTTAAGTCCGCAACTACCTGTTGCTTGTCTTTGAGAACTTTCTCGCTTGGCAAGTCTGTTCACCTCCTGAAGAAATTTCCGCCATGCAACAAAAAACTCTTTCCACTTCCGCGGAAAGAGTTGATTTCTTGGAACATTACAAAAAATGTAATCCCCATCATCTCATCCTCGGCAGGCAAGGCAAAGCCTTTTACGCACATGGCACCTGCTGTCTTTGGAACATGACAGCTTTTATATTTTATCCCATCCCCGAGATCTTGTCAAGGCTTTTGCCCCAGATTTTCGCGAAAAGCCCCGGATTTCACCAAAAAAGACGGCGCATATGCGCCGTCTTTGGGATCATTGGGTCAATCAAACGCCGAACTTGCCGGGGTTGATCTTAACGCCGGGGCCCATGGTGGGGGTCACAACGCAGGATTTGATGTACTGGCCCTTGGCAGCGGCGGGTTTCGCCTTTACAATGGCGCCCATCAGGGTGTCAAAGTTCTGCTGCAGCTTCTCGGCGCCAAAAGAGGCTTTGCCGATGGGGCAGTGGATGATGTTGGTCTTGTCCAGACGGTACTCGATCTTACCGGCTTTCGCTTCGGTAACAGCGCGGGCAACGTCGGCGGTAACGGTACCGGCCTTGGGGTTAGGCATCAGGCCGCGCGGGCCCAGCACTTTACCAAGACGGCCGACCACGCCCATCATATCCGGGGTGGCGATGACCACGTCAAAATCCATCCAGCCTTCGGACTGGATCTTCTGCATCATGTCCTCAGCACCGACATAATCGGCGCCGGCTTCTTCGGCCAGTTTCACGTTGTCGCCTTTGCAGAACACCAGTACGCGGACCGTTTTGCCGGTTCCGTTGGGCAGTACAACTGCGCCGCGGACCTGCTGGTCGGCGTGACGGGAGTCAACGCCCAGGCGAACATGCATTTCAATGGTCTCATCAAACTTTGCCTTTGCGGTCTGCACGCACAGATCCAGCGCCTCGGCGGGATCGTACAGCTTCGCGGCATCGACAAGTTTGGAGCTGTCAGTATATTTCTTACCGTGTTTCATTCAGTAGTTCTCCTCCCTATGAGTGGTATATAACGGAATTTTCCTCCCACCCGGGAGCTCAGTCCACAACCTCGACGCCCATGCTTCTGGCTGTACCTGCGATCATGCTCATCGCCGACTCGATGTTAGCGGCGTTGAGGTCGGGCATTTTCTGCTCGGCGATCTTCTTGACCTGCTCCTTGGTGATCTTCGCGACCTTGTTTTTGTTGGGAACGCCAGAGGCGGTCTCAATGCCACACGCCTTTTTGATCAGGACGGGGGCGGGCGGGGTCTTGGTCACAAACGAGAAGGAACGGTCTGCATACACAGTAATAACGACTGGGATCACCAGTCCGATATCGTTCTTCGTGCGCTCGTTGAATTCCTTAGTGAAAGCCATGATGTTGACGCCGTGCTGACCCAGAGCGGGGCCAACAGGCGGTGCGGGGGTCGCTTTACCAGCGGGGATCTGCAGCTTGATAAAGCCGGTTACCTTTTGAGCCATAGTCTGCACCTCCATAGATTAACGTGGTAATTGGCGGAACAGTCCCATACCTGTTCCTCCCACAGGCAGCCGCCCAGCTTTCGGACGGATACCTTTCGGCGCGTGTAAAAGGGCACGCGCCCAATTAGTCTTTATACCCTTAAAGAACTAATTACCTCAAAATGGCTAATCCTCCAATTGGACCTGGTCCAATTCAAGCTCTACCGGCGTCTCGCGTCCAAACATGGAAACGACCACCTTTACGCGGTCCTTGTCCACATCCAGCTCCTTGACGATACCGGCGAAACCTTCCATGGGGCCGTCGGTGATCCTGACGCTGTCGCCCAGCCCGTAGTTCACTTCCACCTGCTTTTGCTCCACGCCCAGAGCCTCCACTTCCTTGTCGGTCAAAGGGACCGGCTTGGAGGAGGGGCCCACAAAGCCCGTGCAGCCGCGGGTATTGCGCACCACGTACCAGGATTCATCCGTCAAAATCATTTTGACCAATACATAGCCCGGAAAGATCTTGCGTTCCACTTCACGCTTTTTGTTGTCCTTGATCTCGATCACTGTTTCGGTGGGAACCCGGACCTCGCTGATGAGGTCGTGCAGTTTTCGGTTCTCAACAACTTTTTCAATGTCTGTCGCCACCTTGTTCTCGTAGCCGGAATAGGTGTGTACGACATACCATTTTGCCTCTTCAGACATGTTTTAATCCCTCCACGCTATGGAACCCTGCCGGTCAGGCTCCTGCATTTGCCAGCAGCGTTACCGCCAGGCCGAGAATCGCATCCAGTCCCCAGATAAACGCGCCGATGACGATCATGGCGACGACAACAACGATGGTGTTGTTGATGACCTGGCTCTTGGTAGGCCATACGACCTTTTTGACCTCGCCTCGCATATCGCGGAAGCCTTTACCGATTTTCTTGACGAAACGCTTGAAGAAGTTTTCTTGTTTGACGTCTTTCTTGACGTCCTTTGCTTTGTCAGCCATGAATAACCTCCGCCTTTCGTCTTTACTTGGTTTCCTTGTGAAGAGTGTGTTTCCTGCAGAAACGGCAATACTTGTTCATTTCGAGTCTGTCAGGATCGTTCTTCTTGTTTTTCATCGTGTTGTAGTTGCGCTGTTTGCACTCCGTGCAAGCCAAGGTGATTTTTACTCTCATTGCGGCACCTCCTGATTAACGGAATTTTTTGCCTCCCTCGTAAAGGAAACGCTTAAATTTGAACACAAAAAAATAACCCTTTTAGAGGTATTTTCAATAATACCATAGGGAAAGTCAAGTGTCAACTGTTTTTTTCGCTGTAGGCCAGGCTTTTCGGCCTTTTCCCGGCTCTGGGCCGGCGGCTCCTCAAAAAACGATTAAAAAAGGGCCCCGCGGCATATACATTTTTATGCCGTGTGCCGAAAACGCAAAAACAATTGCCATCCGACGGGGGTTGTGATAGAATAAAATGTAATTGTATCCGTGTTTAAGCCTTTTGTCCAGCGCAGGCTTCCCGTTTTCCAGGCGCTATTTTTGTGGCCTGCGTCTTTTCATTATTATACAGGAGTGTGACCACAATGTCAAAACAAAACCTGGCGGTGATTTTCGGCGGTGCTTCCAGCGAATATGAGGTTTCCCTCGTCTCCGCTTCCAGCGTGATCGCCAACGTCCCTGCCGACCTTTACGATATGATCCTCATCGGCATCACCCGCGACGGGCGCTGGTTCCATTATACCGGCCCGGTGGAGCAGATCGCCGACGGCACCTGGCTGGAAAAAGGGCCTGCCGTTCCCGCCGTCATTTCTCCGGACCGCTCTCACAAAGGGATCCTGGAGCTTTCCGGTTCCTCCTTCCGCGTGCTGCCCGTCGACGCCGCCTTCGCCGTGCTCCACGGCAAAAACGGAGAGGACGGCACCATCCAGGGCCTCTTTGAATTGGCGGGTATCCCCTATGTAGGCTGCGGCGTGGCCGCCTCGGCCATCTGCATGGACAAAACCATCGCCCACACCCTGCTGGATCAGGCCGGGATCCCCACGGCCCGCTGGATGCGGGTGGACGCTTCCTCCCTCTCCTCCTTTGACGAGGTAGAACGCGCCCTGGCCGCCCGTCTGGGCTACCCCATGTTTGTAAAACCGGCCAACGCCGGATCCTCCGTGGGCGTCTCCAAGGCGCGGGATCGATCTGCCCTGCGCGCCGCTTTGGAGCTTGCCTCCCAACACGACAGCAAGATCGTGGTGGAAGAGGCCATCGTCGGGCGCGAAGTGGAGTGCGCCGTCATGGGCAACGACCAGCCCTTCGCCTCTGTGCTGGGGGAGATCGTCCCCTGCAACGAGTTTTATGATTACGAGGCCAAATATCAGGACGACTCCACGGAGCTTTACGTCCCCGCCCGCCTGAGCGAAAAAGAATCCGCCATGGTGCGGGAGCTGGCCCTCGCCGCCTACAAGGCCCTGGGCTGCTCCGGCATGTGCCGCATCGACTTTTTCGTCCGTGAGGACGGCAGCGTCATCCTTATCGAGCCCAACACCATCCCCGGCTTCACCAGCATCAGTATGTATCCCAAACTGATGCAGGCCAGCGGCGTATCGTATTCCCAGCTGATCGACCGGCTGGTGCGCCTGGCTATGGATCGCTGAGGCCGGCCCCTATCTTTCTGACAGGAGGCATTTTTTATGGATAACCGCCCCATCGGCGTATTCGATTCCGGCCTCGGCGGCCTTACCGCCGTCAAGGAGCTGCGCCGCATCCTCCCCCGGGAAAACATCGTCTATTTTGGCGATACCGGCCGCGTCCCCTATGGCAACCGCGGCCGCGATACCATTCTGGCCTTTGCCGCCCAGGACATGGCGTTTTTAAAACAGCACGACGTCAAAATGCTGGTCGCCGCCTGCGGCACCATCAGTTCTGTGATGACCGAGCAGCTGGCGGGGCGCATGGGGATCCCCTTTACCGGGGTGGTGCTGCCCACCGCCCAGGCGGCCTGCGCCGCCAGCACCACCGGCGTTGTCGGGGTGATCGGTACCAGCGCCACCATCCGCAGCGGCTCCTTCGCCAAAGCCATCCACAACATCCGCGGCGATGTCAAGGTGCTGGGAAAATCCTGCCCGCTGTTTGTCTCCCTGGTGGAAAACGGCTACATCGCCTCCGACAACCCAGTCGTCCAGTTGGTCACACGAGATTATCTGCGCACCTTTGACGGGGAGGCGGATATGGATACCCTGATCCTCGGCTGTACCCACTTCCCGCTCATTTACGACAGCATTGCGGAGTATTTCCATTACAACGTCACCCTAATCGATTCCGGCCGGGCCACAGCCCAATATGTACAGAGCTTCCTCACCGAGCGGAACATGCTTTGTGAACAGGACGCCGAGGGAACGGCGGATTACTATGTTTCGGACAACACCGACGATTTCTCCGCCGTGGCGGAACGTTTTTTAGGCGGCCCCCTGGGGAACCGCGTCCATCATATCAACGTTGAAGAGCTGAGCGCGCTGGCTCAGGAAAGGGAATAACCATTTTGAAAAAGGACGTACTCATCACCATCAAAGGGATCCAGTACCAGGACGAGGAGCCCGATACGGTGGAGCTTACCACCGTGGGGCGTTTCTACCGCCGGGACGGGACCTATTATATCAGCTACGACGAATCGGAGGCCACCGGCTTTGAGGGCTCCAAAACCACCCTGAAGGTGGAGGGGGAGGGCAAAGTGACCATGCTGCGGCGGGGCGGCGCCAACTCTTCCCAGCTCATCATCGAAAAGGGCGCCCGCCACCAGTGCCTTTATGATACGGAATATGGCTCCCTGATGCTGGGGATTTCCGGCAGCCGCATCGTCTCCAGCCTGGGCGACGACGGCGGAGAGCTCAACTTTAAATATACCTTGGATATCAACGCCAGTATGGCGGTGGAAAATGAAGTGATCATCAATGTGCGGGAATGTCCCCGCTCCTGACCCTGTCCGGCGCGCCGGAGGGAAGTTCAAAATAACGGAGGTAATCTGATTTGAGTAGGAATTATATGAAAGCCGCGTCCGATCAGGTGCGGGAAATGGTCATGGCCGCCCTGGGCGAGGCCGTATCCGCCGGGGAGCTGCCCGCCGAACCCATCCCCGCTTTCACCGTGGAGATCCCTGGGGATACCTCCCACGGGGATTTTGCTGCCAACGTGGCCTTGGTCTCCGCCAAAGCCTTTCACTGCGCCCCCCGCAAGATCGCCGACACCGTGTTGGCGCATTTGCGTTTTGAGGACACCTTCTTCACCCGGGCGGAATGTGCCGGCCCCGGGTTTCTCAACTTTTTCCTCGCCCCCCAATGGTTTGCCGGGGCTCTGGCGGAGGTCGCCGCCGAGAAGGATCACTACGGCCGTTCCGATTATGGCCGCGGCAAAAAGGTAATGGTGGAGTTTGTCTCCGCCAACCCCACCGGCCCCATGCACATGGGCAACGCCCGCGGCGGCGCCTTGGGGGACTGCCTTGCCAGCGCCCTGGACGCGGCGGGTTACGACGTCACCCGTGAGTTTTACATCAATGACGCCGGCAACCAGATCGAAAAATTTGGCATCTCCCTGGAGGCCCGCTATCTGCAGCTCTATCTGGGCGAGGAAAACGCCCCGCTGCCGGAGGACGCCTATCAGGGGCTGGATATTTTAGAGCACGCCAAAGCCTATGCCGCCATCCACGGCGACGCTTTGGTAAAGGCCGATTGTGCCGAGCGCCGGAAAGCCCTGGTGGATTACGCCCTGCCGCTGAACATCGCCGGCCTTAAACGGGATCTGGCCAAATACCGCATCGAATACGACGTCTGGTTCCCCGAGAGCCAGCTGCACAACGACGGCACCATTGATAAGATCCTCGCTGTTTTGAAGGATCGGGGCATGACCTATGAAAAAGACGGCGCCCTCTGGCTGCGCCTTTCCTCCGATGACGAAAGCGTCCCGGAGGCCGAGCGCATGAAGGACGAGGTTCTGGTGCGCGCCAACGGGATCCCCACCTATTTTGCCGCCGATATCGCTTATCACTACAACAAATTTGCCGTGCGCGGCTTCGAGCGCGTCATCGACGTCTGGGGTGCCGACCATCACGGCCATGTGGCCCGTATGAAAAAAGCCATGGACGCCGTGGGCCTCTCCGGCGACGCCCTGGATATCGTCCTGATGCAGCTGGTGCGTCTGATGAAGGACGGGCAGCCCTTCCGTATGAGCAAGCGTACCGGCAAATCCGTCACCCTCAACGATCTGATCGACGAGGTGCCGGTGGACGCCGCCCGCTTTTTCTTCAACCTGCGGGAGCCCAATTCCACCTTTGATTTTGACCTGAGCCTGGCGGTGGAGCAATCCTCCCAGAACCCGGTCTATTATGTGCAGTACGCCCACGCCCGTATCTGCAGTATCCTGCGCAACCTGAAAAACGAAGGGGTGGAGCCCCGGGAATGCACCGAGCAGGAGCTGCTGCTGCTCACCGCCCCGGAGGAGACCGCCCTCATCCGCCAGCTGGCTGCCTTCCCCGGCGAGATCGTGGAGGCCGCCCGCTGCTACGACCCGGCCCGGCTGACCCGTTATGCCATCGACCTTGCCACCTCGTTCCACAAGTTCTACAACGCCTGCCGCGTCAAGGGCGAGGCGGAAAGCCTGACCCAGGCGCGTCTGGCCCTGTGCCTGGCCGTGCGCACCACTTTGAAGAACGATCTGGCCCTGCTCAAGATCGACGCGCCGGAATCCATGTGATTTGTCCTATCCGCCGTATCTGCGGCGGCCCTTTCCGTCCGGCGGCCTGCCGCCGGCAGGTCCCCTGATTTTTTTGGAGGTGTACCAAAAGCCATGAGCTTTCCCCCCGCATTTCCCTTTTTGCTGGACGGCGGCACCGGCACGGCCTTGATGGCCGCCGGGATGCCCTGGGACTGTTGCCCCGAGGATTGGGCCCTGGCCCATTCCCAGGTGGTGATCGATCTGCAGAAGGCCTATGTGGACGCCGGTTCCCAGGCGGTTCTCACGCCCACCTTCGGCGCCAACGAGCCCGCCCTTGCCCGCCGCGGCATTGTCGGGCAGGCAAGGGATTACAACCTCCGCCTGGCGGAGTTGACCCTTCGCGCCGTTGATGGCCGCGCCCTGGTCGGAGGGGATCTGGCCCCGGCGGGCCTCTCCTGCGAGCCATTTGGCGAAACGCCTTTTCTTCATTTGGTGGATGTCTACGCCGAACAAGCCCTGGCCTTAAAAGAAGCCGGCGTGGATTTTTTATTCTGCGAGACCCTGCTCTCCCTGGCGGAGGCCCGGGCGGCCTATCTGGGCGCCCGGCAGGCGGGCCTCCCGGTCATGGTCTCCATGGCCCTGAACGAGCAAGGCGAGACCTTTTCCGGCGGGGATCCCCTTGCGGCCCTGGTATCGCTGCAGCGCCTGGGCGCCGACGCCTTCGGCTTCAACTGCTCCGGCGGGCCTCAGGCGGTGCTGGACGCTCTGAGCGCCGTCGCCCCCTATGCCGTTACCCCGTTGGTGGCCAAGCCCAGTGCAGGCCTGCCGCGGGACGGCTATCGCTCGCCGGAGATTATGGGCAAGGCGGCAAAGGCTCTCTTTGACGCAGGCGCCCGGGTCTTGGGCGGCTGCTGCGGCTGCGGCCCCGCCCATATTGCCGCCATGGCCGATGCCTTGCAGGGCCTGGCCCCTGCGGCGGCCCCTTACAACGACGACAACATCATCGCCGCCACGGAGACGGAGGCCTTCTTCCTGGATGAGGATCTGGAGGTCTCCGAGCCGGTGGAGTGCAGCGTGGATATGGCCGACAGCCTTTTGGAGGCCGCGGAATCCGGCGGAGACGCCGTTTGCATCCATCTGAAAAGCGTGGACGACGCCCATGAATTTTCCGCCAATTCCCATCTGCTGCATCTTCCCCCCGCCTTTCTGGCGGAGACGGAAGAAGCCCTAGAATCCGCGCTGATCCATTTCCAGGGACGCGCGATCATCGATTCCCGCTCCGAGGTGGAACGGGACGTGCTGGAAACGCTTTCCGTGGGCTATGGCGCCCTGCTGTTTTAAATGGCCTATCCCCACCAAAATAAGAAAGGATCTGATCTCATGGAAAAGGAAACCTTTCGCATCTCCGGCGTCCATCACATCAATCTGAGCGTCAGCGATCTGGAGCGCACCCTCGCCTTCTACCGCGACGGCCTGGGGCTTTGCGCCGCCCGCCGCTGGATGATGGGCGATGACCCCGCCGCCATGATCGACCTGGGAGGCGGCAGCTTCATCGAGGCCTTTGAGCGGCCCCGTTCCATCCCCGGCCCGGAGGAGGCGCCCCGCTGGCCTCACCTTGCCCTGCGGGTGGATAACGTGGACGCCGCCTATCAAAGCGCCCTTGCCGCCGGCGGACGCACCTATGTGGCGCCCAACGACGCCGTGATCGGCTCCGAACCCCCTCTTGCCATCCGCATGGCCTTTGTCTTTGGGCCGGATGACGAAAAGATCGAACTGTTCTGCGAAAAATAAAAGCTCCGCCCGCAAAAAGTGCCCCGAAGCCGACTTGCCAGCTTCGGGGCACTTTTTATTTCACCATCACAGGCGCTTGCGCGGGCGTACGCCCCGATACCGGCGTTTCCTTCTGTTGCGGATCACCATCAGCGCAATGTAGAACACCGTCAGAAGCGCCAGCAGGATGACCGCAAACTTAAACCAAAAGGAGCGCGTAAAGGTCTTGATCTCATCGAGGTAATAGAGCCATCGGTTTTGCTCCACCGTCTCGGCGGAGACCAGATCCACCCGGCCGATCTCTTCCCCGGCCAGCATCAGCCGCACCTGGCCCACCTTGTCCCCTTTTCGAAGAGGGGCACGCACCGTCTCCGTGTCGTAGACCGGCTCCAGCACCACGCTAGTGGCCTCCACCTCGTCGGGCAGCAGCGCCGTGTACCGCCCGGCAGACATCACCAGCAGGTAATCCTTTCCCCAGCACAGTTCCAGGCCAATCTGGCCGATATTTTTTCCTTTTTCCAGCAGAGTCTTGACCCGGAAGGTATTAAAAGCCCATTCGTAAAAATTTTTAGCGTCGAGAAATGCGTTGTTGGCCTCATATTCCTCCCCATTCTCGTCGTACAGCGGCGCGCCCATGAGCACCAGCAGATAGGTGAAGCCGTTTTTGGTGGCGGTAGAGACAAAGCATCTCCCCGATTCGTCCAGCGTCCCCGTTTTCATGCCGCGGATGGGCTCGTAATAGTAATCGCTCTGGGAAAACATCATTTTGTTGGTGGAGGTAAGCACCAGGCTCTCATGCACCGGCGGGTCGTCGTGGGTCGGCCCGATCTCCAGCACCGGGACGGTGACATAATCCATAAAACCGTCCAGCTCATAGGCGTATTTCGCGATCAGATACATATCGTAGGCGGTGGTGTAGTGATCCGAGTCATAAAGGCCGTGGGGATTGACAAAATGGGTGTTCACCGCGCCGATCTCCTTGGCTTTGTCGTTCATCATCGCCACAAAGTCGGAAATATCCCCGTCCCCCAGATAAGCCGCCACAATATTGGCCGCCTCATTGGCGGATTGCAGGGCCATACAGTAGATCAGCTGCCGCATGGAGAGGGTCTCCCCCCGGCGGATATCCGCATGGGATATATTGATCCCTTCAAATTCGTTCCAGATATAGGAGGGGGCCGTCACCAGGGTATTGTCCAGATCCTCGCAGTTTTCGATCGCTAGGATCATAGTCATCAGCTTGGTCAGGGAAGCCGGAGCCCGCTGTTCCTGGGCGTTTTTTTCGTACACCACGGTACCGGTATCCAGGTTCACCATATAGACGGCTTCCGAATATTCTTCAAAATCAATGGCGTACTGCGTCTGTGCCTGCGCCGGGACGACGCCGGCAAAAAGCGCCACGATCAACGCCAGCGCCACCAAAAAAGCTGTTTTTCTCATCTGGACATTCTCCCCAAATATGGTACAATAAAACCGATGTTTTCTTTGTCTTTTCTGGCGCAGAGGGGCTTTTTTCCGTCTGCTGCCATGTATAGTATATCAGAAAGGCCGGCGGATATAAAGTCCTTAATTGCGAATCTTCCTCCACCGGCGTGAGGGCTTTTGTCTATGGTTTATGTCACTGGAGATCTGCACGGAGATCTGGACCGGCTAAGCGCGCGGGCTGCCAAAGCGCTAAAAAAAGGGGATACCCTTGTGGTCTGCGGGGATTTTGGCTTTCTGTGGGAGGGCGGCGCGGCCGAACAGAAGACCCTGCAGAAGCTGGGATCCAAAAAATACCGCATCCTTTTTGTGGACGGCTGCCACGAAAACTACGAGCTGCTTGATCGCTACCCCGTCTCCCAGATGTTCGGCGGGCAGGTCCAGCTCATCTCCGGCGGCCTTGTACACCTGCTGCGCGGCGAGGTCTACACCATCGAAGAAAAAACCATTTTCGCCATGGGCGGCGGCGTCTGCACCGATCAGGCGGACCGCATGGCCACGGGCCACTGGTCCCCGCGGGAGCTCCCTTCCGGCGAAGAATATGCCCGCGCCCGGGAAAACCTGGAAAAACACAGCCACATCGTCGATTATGTCATCACCCACGATTGTTCCAGCGCCATGCGGCATTTTATCGGGGCGGATGATGCCGAATCCACCGAGCTGCAAACTTTTTTGGACGAGGTGACTCCTCTGCTGCATTTTAAAAAGTGGTTCTTCGGCCTGTATCATCTGGATAAAAACCTTCCGCCGCGTCACCGGGCCATTTTCCAGGATATTGTCCCCCTGCCATAACTCAAAAACCAGGCGGGGTCAAATAGGAAAAATCGGCAGCCGAATGTAAAATGATCGATCTATGGAGGCGGGACTCCCATGCAGAAACGAGATCTTCCAATTTTAGAATTTGATGATGATAGAAATGCGCTGATCCGGCCTTTCCACATTTTCAAGCCCATGGACATTGCAGAAAGGTGCGTTCTTTGCAACTTCGGCCAGGCCATGGAAAAGATCCTCAACGAATGCCCCCATCGGCTGGTTACCTATTTTGAAGCGGAATCCATTAAACTGCCCATCTTTGAGATCGAGTATAAGGGGGTCAAGATCGTGCTGCTTCAGGCATATGCCGGCGCCCCCGGTTCTGCGGTCCAAATTGAAGTGTTGACAGCTTTGGGCTGTCAAAAATATATTGCCTGCGGCGGCTGCGGCGTTTTGCAGAAAGATATTGCCATGGGGCATTTAATAATACCAACCGCGGCAGTCAGAGACGAGGGAACCTCCTATCATTACGTTAGGCCCGCAAGGGAAATTTCGGCCAACGGGCGTGTTGTCAACACAATCGAAAGGACTTTGGCTGAGCACAACATCCCATATATCAAAGCAAAAACATGGACGACCGACGCATTTTACAGGGAAACTCCCGCCAAAATACGCCAACGGATCGACGAGGGCTGTGTAACAGTCGATATGGAAGCCTCTGCGTACATGGCTGTCGCACAATACAACGATGTTGATTTCGGCCAAATATTTTATGCCGGCGACAGCTTGGCGGGCCCCAAGTGGGATCGCCGGGATTGGGACGATCAAACCGTGATTCGGGAGCATGTCTTAGAAATTGCGCTTGACGTATGTATGTCGATGTGACGATGGCGACGCCGTCTGTATCCGCCTGTTTGGGTTGTCAGGCGGACCAGAGCCGGAGACGAAGGCCAAAAAAACGCATAAAAAAGCGACGGAGACGATATAAAATCGTCTCCGTCGCTTTTTTTATGATCCCCACGGAAGGGATAAATCATTTTTCTCTGTTTTTGGCCGGGCTCATCTCCCGCCGGGGTTTGCGCCGCGCCGGGATCTTTGCCGGTATCATGCATCAGCCTCACGCCGCAGACGGCGGTCGATGAAGAGAAACAGGCACACCGCCAGCAAGGTCGAAACCAGATCCGCCACCGGCTGCGCCCAGACGATCCCCTCCAGGCCCACCAGGGCGTTGGCGATGATGATGACCGGCAGGAAGATCAGCCCTTGACGGCTGAGGGAGAGCACCAGGGAGGGCAGCGCTTTGCCCATGGCCTGGAACGTGTTCATAAACACAAACAGGATCCCCAAAACGGGGCCCGCCACCATGAGCACCCGCAAAAACTGCACCCCGTAATCCACCACCGCGGCGTCCTTGATAAACACGCGGATGATGGGGCGGGTAAACAGAAAGTACAGCAGCGTCAGCGCGCCGCCCAGGGTCACCGTGGAGGCCATGGTAAACTTCATCACCGCGCGCATCCGTTTTAGATTCCTCGCGCCAAAATTGTAGCCAAGCAGCGGCTGAACCCCCGCCGCAAGGCCGATCTGCAGCATGACCACCAGGGTGTTGGCGCGCATGGCCACGCCCATGGCCGCCACCGCCGCGTCGCCGTAAATGGCCAGATAGTTATTGAGCACGATGTTGGCGGCGCTCATGAGCACATTGTTCAGCGAGGCCGGAAGCCCAATGGCGAAAACCTCCCCGGGGATCCCGCCGCGAAGGGAAAAATCCTTCAGGCTGATAGAGAGGATCGTTTTGGAGCGCAGGAAATACCACAGGTAATAGACGCAGGCGGCCACATTGCCAATGACGGTGGCGATGGCGGCCCCCGCCACCCCCATATCCATCCAGAGGATCATCACCGGATCCAGCACAATGTTGGTGACCGTTCCCACCATCATCCCGATCATGGATTCCCGGGCTGCGCCTTCCGCCCGCACCAGGTTGCCGCAGGCGAAGGAGAGCACCACCGAAACCGCGCCGTAGCCGATATAGGTAAGGTATTCCCGCGCAAAGCCCACCGTCTGGCTGCTGGTGCCAATGGCGGGCAGGATCGCCTCCATCCCGCACAAAAATCCAAGCATGGCCAGAGCCCCCACCGCAATGGAGCTATAAAAACAAAAGGCCGAGGCATGGCGGATCCTTTCATGGTTCCCAGCGCCCATGGCCCGGGAGATGGCGGAACTGCCGCCCATGCCAAAAATATTGCCCAAGGCCATGAGCACCATAAACACCGGCGTCGCCAGAGAGACCGCCGCCACCTGGTTGGCGTCCCCGGTCTGCCCCACAAAAAACGTGTCCGCTATGTTATAAATGATCGTCACCAGCATGCCCAGCATGGTGGGCAGCGCCAGGGTAAACACCGCTTTGGGCACCGGGGCCCTTTCAAATAATTCTTCTCTCATTCCAAACTCCTTCTTCCCCGCTTTCTGCGGCAAGATCCGCTTTGGGGGATAAATCGTTATCGTAATTTTCCTGTTCACCGTCGCCCTTTGGCGCCTTAAAAAAACGGCCCCCCGCTTCAGCACGCGGAAAGCCATTCTTTTGGTGGATCAGAACAGGGCAAGCACAAAGCCCGCCGCCAATACCAACGCGGTCAGCAGCCCGCTGTAAAGGGCTACATACCGGCCTTTAAACACCCGCAGCAGCAAGATCGCCTCCGGCACTGAAATGGCCATAACGCCCAGGGTAAAGCCCATGGACACCGAAAGGCTCATGGGGGCTACCAACTGGATGACCGGCAGCACGCTGTAAATATCCGAATGGATGACAGCGCCGAAGATCACCGCCAGCAGCATCGTAAAGGGGTGATCCGACGAAAAAAAGCCCGACATCACGTCCATGGGGATAAAGGCCACCGCCGCGCTGGATGCCGCTACCCCCAGCAGGATATACAGCCAGGCCCGGCACAACATATCGGATGTGTTCTCCCACGCGCCCTTCAGGCGCTGCTTCATGGTTTGGGGAACCAGGTCGTGGTGATGATGGTGATGATGCCCTTCCACCCCGCAGCAATGATGGGGGTCTGGATCCACCAGCAGGCCATTTTCCGGCCGGAACAGGATGAAAAGCAGCGGCCCCGCCAGGGTGATCAGCACCGCGCAGACCAGGTAGATCCAGAAAAAAGATCCGCTCATGGTGGAAAACAGGGTCACCAGCGCGCCCAAATTCAAAAGGGAGGCAGAGGTCAAAAAGCAGACGCACACGCCCACCGGCACGCCCAGACGCAGCAGCCCGATCAGCACAGGGATGATGGTGCAGCTGCAAAAGGGGGATAACGTCCCCATCCCCAGCGCCAGGGCATAGCCCCAGACGCTTTTAAGCCCGGCCAGCTTTTTCTGCATCTTGTCAAAGGGGACGTAGGTTTGCAAAAAGGAAACCGCCATCATCACCAGGATCAGCAGCAGAAAAATATTGACGGTATCCAGCAGGAAATGGACCAAAAATTCCCGCCAGACCTCTGAAAGGCCGGAGCACCACTGCTCCAGCAGCTCCTCCAGCGGTTCAAAATGATGATGGTGCTCCATAGACACGCTCCTTTTTCTCCATTGAATCCCAGTGGGAAGGGCCCCCGCCCCGCCCGTTACAGAATTATTATACACCGGCTGTCAATCGGGCGGGCAGAAGGCCCCACGCCTTCCCCGGCACAAAAAAGCGCAGGCCCAGGTAAGACCTGGACTTACGCTTTCGCCGCTCGATCCGTCTATTTTGGGGGAAACAAAATATCGCAGCCGCTTCCTTGCGGCGCCATAAGCGCAAACGCATCATTGGCCATGGCCGCAGGACGGCATGGGAACCAATTGGGATCTTTGCATTAACGCTATCATACCACATGACCGGCGGTTTGGCAAAGGGAGTTTTGAAAAAGACCCGCCGCCTAAAGGGACAGCCGCCGCAGTTTGCCAAAAGGTCATTCCCCATCCCGGGACAGCGGGGGCAGGGCGGCCACGTCAAAATCGAATACTTCTTCGCCCGCCTCTTCCGCAAGGCCCGCGCGGCGAAGCATGGAGAGCACCGACGGGCGGGCGTTGGCAAAGGGCACCCGTTTGCCCGCCGCCGTCTGCCGGTGATAGAAATCCATCAGCATGCTCACCGCCGTGTAGTCCACCATGGTGACGCCATGCATCATAAACACCACCCGATCTTCACTGCCCGCCTGGGAAAGGCGCTGTTCCACAGCCTCCGAGGTCATGAAAAACAGAGGCCCGTTGATGTTGAAGATGGCCCACTCTTCCCCGTCCACCTCTTCGCGCCCCTCCCGCACTTCTGCAGTGGCGCTTTTGCAGACAAACAACGCCATGCCCACCAGGACGCCGATGACGATGGCCATGGTGAGATCCATGGTGACGGTAGCGATCATGGTAACGGCAAATTTGAGGATGGGGCCTTTGAATTTATGCGAAAAAATATAGCGGATGGCCTTCCATTCGTTCATCCGCCAGGCGGTCACCATGAGCACGCCAGCCAGGGCGGAAAGCGGGATCTTGGACATGACAGGGCCCAGAACGAACATGGCCAGCAGCAGCCCGCCCGCGTGAAACACGCCGGTAAGACGGGTCTGGGCGCCGGATTTGATGGCCACGCTGGTACGGGCAATGGCCGCCGTAGCGGGGATCCCGCCAAAAAACGGCAGCAGGATGTTGCCCACGCCCTGGGCGATCAGCTCTTGGTTGCTGTCCATGCGCACATCCGCCATGCGTCCAGCGGAAGCGCCGCACAAAAGGCTTTCGATCATCCCCAGCAGAGCAATGCTCACCGCCGGGCTAAACAGGCCGGTCACCTGCTCCAGGGTGATCTGGGAAAGCTGCAGGCGGTTTTCCGGGAACAGGGTGCGGGGAATGGCCCCCACCGAAGCTACATCCAGATTAAGCAGCATGGAAGCCGCCGTGGCAATGATGATCGCCATCAGCGAGGCCGGGACGACGCTGTTCCATTTTTTCGGATAAAACACCATAAACAGTACCACAAACGCCCCCAGGGCCACCGCCGCCCAGTTGGGGGAGAAGCCCAAAGAACCGTAGCTGGCCAGCTTTGCCAGGGCCGTATCCCCTTGGGAAGAAACGCCAAAAAAGTTATCCACCTGCCCCAGGGCGATGATAACGGCGATCCCGGAGGTAAAGCCGGTGATCACCGGTGCCGGGATAAACGAAGTGAGCCGCCCCAGGCGCAAAAGCCCCGCGATGAGGATCAGCACCCCGGCCATCAGGGTGGCGAGGAACACGCCCTGGATCTGATATTTGGCGACGACCGACATCAAAATAGCAGCCATTGCCCCTGTGGGGCCGGAGATCTGGTAAAACCCACCGGCCAGGGCGCTCATGATCAGCCCGGCGATGATGGCGGTGATCAGTCCGGCGGCGGCGTCCGCACCGCTGGAAACGCCAAAGGCCAGGGCCAACGGCAGGGCCACCGCCGCCACCGTGATCCCGGCCAGCAGATCGCGGGTCAGGCGGCTGCCATTATAGCCGGAAAATTCTTTTCGAAGCATCTCAAAATATCGGGAAATCATCCTTTTCAACCATCCTTTGGCTCCGACGGGCAGCGCTTCTCCCCACCGGGACACAGATTATTCACAATTGTTTCTTTCAGTATAGCAACTTTTTTCCTCTGCCGCCATGCCTTTGGGCGAGAAAGCCGCCCCGTCAGCGGAGAATTATCTTCGTCATTCCCGCATTTTTTTGGCTATCCTGTTGAAAACCCCCTTCAGATCCGCCAAGAAGACGGTTTTGAAGGGGGTTTTCAAAAAAAAGGGGCCCGGCTCCCGCCGTTTTATTCGGAGGCGGCCGGCTCTTCCCCGGGCCCCTCCGGGGCCTCCTCCAAAAGCGCCGCCTCCCCGCCTGAGGTATTCAGGGATTTGAGACGGCTGAAGGTGGGGGCCAACCGGCTGTTGTAAGAGGATACCGCCCGGTCATATTGAATGCGGGCGTTGGCAATGGACTTGTCGATGTCGCTAAAATAGCGGAAAAAGACCTCAAAACGGTCGATCAGCTCGCGGCTGAGGAACGCGATCTCCTTGGCGTTGCGGGACATGGCATTTTCCTGCCAACCGGCGGCGGCGGCTTTGAGAAAGGCGTAAAAGGTCATGGGGGAAAGCAGCAGGACATTCTTTTCCATGGCGTAGGTAAAAATTTCCCTGTCACAGGCAAAGGCGGCGGAAAGGCCGGATTCATAGGGCACCACCATCGCCACCATCTCGGCGCTGCGTTCCCCGCTTTTCCAATAGGCTTTTTTTGCCAGCGCGTCGATGTGGGCACGCAGGGCCTTGGTATGCTCCGCCAGATGCCGGGAACGGCCTGGCTCGTCTGTATCGTCCAGATAAAGCATATACGCCGCCATGGGGGCCTTGCTGTCCACCGGCACGCTGCGCCCACCGGTCAAGTATATCATCATATCCGGGCGGCTGCCGTCGGCGCTCTGTTGCTGCTCTTCAAAATCGATGTGCTCCACCATTCCGGCCAGTTCGGCGATGCGGTGCAGCTGCTCCTCCCCCCATTTCCCGCGCTGCGCGTTGTTTTTCAGGGTGCTGCTGAGGAAATTGGTGGCGTCCTGCAGCTGGCTGTTCTGTTTTTGAAGCCCTTCCATCTGGGCGGTGAGCCCCGCCATGCGGCCCCGCAGCTCCTGCAATTCCTTGCCCACCGGCTCCACGATCCCGCTGACCGCCGCGTTATTCCCCTTGAGATCCGCCCCCAGCTTAAGGGCAAAATCCCGGAGTTTGTCGTTGGCGTTCTCTAAAAAGGTGCGGGCGTTGTTCTCCGCAATATCTTTGGACAGGCTGGCAAAGGAATCCCTCAGGCTCCCGCCCGCTTTCTCGATCCATTCCTGCAGATGCCGGTTGCTCTGCTCCACGGCCGCAGACCGGGCGCAGGCTTCGGCCAGCTGTGCCCGGGCCTCCTCCCGGCCCC
The DNA here is from genome assembly GCA_028689635.1 of Oscillospiraceae bacterium. Lineage (GTDB taxonomy): Bacteria > Bacillota > Clostridia > Oscillospirales > Ruminococcaceae > JALELV01. The sequence goes on along the minus strand of JAQVCU010000009.1, from coordinate 12,578 downwards.
GGAAAAGGTTGTCGTTTTCCTCCTCCAGCCCCCGGACGCGCGCTCGGACAATGCGCATTTCCGCTTCCCGCACCGCCAATTCCCGATCCAGCCGGGCGGCTGTCCCGGAAAGCTCCTCCATTCTTTTTTGCGCCTCCGCCAGCCGCGCTGAAAGGCTGTCTTTCTCCGCGCGGCAAAGCTGTTCTTCCCGCCTTGCGGCGGAAAGCTTTGGCTTACCCGCCAAAACCGCCGCTATAAAACCGGCGGCCAGGGCCGCCGCCGCGATCAAAACGATCTTCCATATTTCCTGCATGATCTCTCCCCTTATGCTCTCTGCGGCGTCAGCTCAGCTCTTTTGGCTCCGCCTCTTTGATGTATCCCTTCCGATAAGCGTACAGCAGCATTTTCAGGTCGTCGATCTCCTGGGTCATCCGCCTGCCCCGATCCGTCTCAGAGACGGTGATGCGGCTCAAACGGGTCTCGTACACCGTCGTCACCGAAAGGATATCCTTGTTGTTCACAATGGCGTTTTGCACCCCGCCAAAGGGCTCGTGGGCGGAGATGCGCACGCCGTAGGAACTGTAGATGAGGGTATATCCCGCAATGCCGGTGGTGGGCTGGTAAGCCCGGCAGAAGCCGCCGTCGATGACGATCAGCCGTCCGCCCGCCTTCACCGGGTTCTCCCCGTCCCGGGATTTGACCGGCACATGGCCGTTGACGATATGGGAATGTTCCCCGGTCAGGCCAAACTCCCGCAGGATCGCAATGCACCGCTCCTCCGACTGGTTGTACTGGTAATAGGCGTTTTTCGGCTCCAGCCAGGTCTCCTGATCCTCCACCAGCAGGCGTTCAAAGGTGGTCATGCGCTCCCTGCCAAACAAAGGGGAGTTGCGCCCCGCCCACAAAAACCAGAGGAAATCTTCCCCCTCCTGCTTTTCGGCGGATCCCGCCGCGGCGTTATAGCCCTGCCGGGCCATAAGATCGGCGTAATCCATATATTCCCTGCCCGCCAGGCGCCGCTGGCCCACCGGGAAGCTTAGGAAGCTTCCGTCCGGAGCCATGGGGATGCAGCCGTGAAACAGCAGATTGCCGTTGTAGCAGGTGTAGAGCCCTCCGTTGGAATAGAGAAAGCGCACATGTTTTTGCAGCTTTTCGCTGCGGAGGAAGGATACCTTCAGCTTATCCATGACCTCCCTCTCCTCCGGGCTCAAAGCGTAGGGATCGTGGGGATCCACCGTGGGAAAATCCCAGTCCCGAAGGGTATATTCCCGCCCTCCGATGGCAACGGTGCGGGCGGCCGGGTCGATCTTATCCAGCAGCAGACGGTCCTCCATTGCATATTCCGGGCGGCGGCGGATGATCTGCCCCTCCAGCTTAAACTGGATCATGGCGATGGCTTTGTGCATCTTGGCCACCAGGGCAATATCCTTGGGCTTATAGTTCTCCTGATCCACCAGCTTGGGAGAAAAGCAGGCGCAGTCGCCATAGGTCTCCCCGGCAAAGGTGGCCAGGGGGCGCAGGTTGATGCCGTAGCCGATCTCCACCACGTCCAGGTTGTTGTAGCTCATGGAATTGTTGATGACGTTGGCGATACAGGCCATACTGCCCGCCGCCGCCCCCATCCAGAGGATATCGTGGTTGCCCCATTGGATATCCACCGAATGATGGTCCATCAGCGCCTCCATGATCACGTCGGCTCCGGGGCCCCGGTCGAAAATATCCCCCACAATGTGCAGGCGGTCCACCACCAGGCGCTTGATCACACTGGAGAGCGCCGCAATAAAAGCGTCCGCCTGCTGCAGATCGACGATGGTGGAGATGATCTTCAGATAATACTGCTCCTTGTTTTTCACGTCGAAATTCGTGTTGAGCAGCTCGTCGATGATGGAAGCAAAATCCCTGGGCAGGGCCTGATTCACCCGGGAACGGGTGTATTTGGAGGCCACCAGGCGGCAGATCTCCACCAGGCGCAGCAGGGTGATCCGGTACCACTCGTCCAGGTCGGGAATATAGGGCTTAAGCTCCGCCAGCTTTTGCTCCGGGTAGTAGATCAGGGTGGAAAGGACCGATTTTTCATGGCTCGTCATGGTGTTGGCGTAAAGGCGGTCCACCTTCTCGCGGATGGCGCCGGAGGCGTTGTTGAGGATGTGATTGAAAGCCTCGTATTCCCCGTGGAGGTCGCTCATAAAATGCTCCGTCCCCTTGGGCAGATCCAGGCTTGCCTGCAGGCTGATAATGCGGGAGGACGCCGCCTGTACGGTGGGGTACTTCTCCGCCAGCAGCTCCAGATATTTTTTGTTTTGAAAATACACTTCTTCTGTCTGCATTTTTTACCTCACAGCTGTCATGCTTCCAATTGGGGCGGGAGGCTCTTTTGCGCGTCTTCTCCGCGCGCCCTTGCCGCCGCCCTTAAAAAAACGGCGCGATGTCTCCACCGCGCCGCATCGTTTTTCAGGTCAGAACTTCAGGCCGTAGCCAAAGGAGCCGTTTACCAGGCAGTTTTTGGCGGAATATTCCGCGCCGGCCTTCAGGGAAGTGTCCACCATTTCTTCGGTGATGGAAACGCCCTTTCTCCAGCCGCATTTGAGCAGGCTCACCAGGAACGCGGTGCAGAAGGAATCCCCGGCGCCCATGGTGTCGATGGCCTTGATGAACTTGGCCTTGCCGGAATAAACATGTTCGCCATCGAAGAAACGCTGGCCGTCCGCGCCCATGGTGACCAGGACGTATTTGCAGCCGTAACCCATGGCTTTTTTCACCAGGGCTTCGATGCCGGCGGCATCCAGCCCGTCGCCGGAGAACAGGCCCAGATCCAGCTTCTTGCAGACCTTTTCCAGCCATTTATCCTCTTTGGTGTAATCGTCGCTGGAAAAATCGTAGGTCAGCAGAGGGCCCAGATCCCGCAGCTTGTCCATCTCGTCCTCGATCTGGGCGTAGCAGCCGCAGTGGATGAGGTCGAAGCCTTTCATATAGTCCAAATCCGCAGAGGAGAGGACAGGAGGGTTCTCCACACAAACACCGCCGTTGTTGTGCATGGGGTCATTCCCCGCAAACACGCGGTCGCCGTCGATGATGTTGACGGGGCAGCGGGCCGCCTCGCCGTGCAGCACGGGGCTGTGGGAATAATCAATACCGCGGTCATCCATGGCCAGGACGATCTGCTTGGCATAGACATCGTCACCCATGGTGCCCAAAAACGCCGCGTCAGCGCCGTTTTCCTTGGCAAACACCGCAAAGTTCAGGGCGTTCCCCCCCGGATAAGCCGTGCTGGTGTGCAGATAGCAGTCGACAACGCAATCTCCAAAACCGAGAACCTTCATATGTACCACCATTTCTCCGCATCATCATAATTTATTGTCCCTCCGCCCGGCCTTATGCGGCAGCCCGGACGGGGCAGAAAGGATTGTTCTTCCCGGTTTTCCTGTTCCGGCAGCTCATGACCGGCCGCCGCGTCATAGGGAAACTGGTTATAGAACGTATTATATACGTTAATATGATAATCGAAAAGCGAGGTTTCGTCAAGGGAATTGCACCAAATTCTTTTGCAGATTTTGCCGCAGATTGGCCAAAATCCCCAGAGCGCTACCGCAGCCATTCGGCGTATCCCCTGGGCAGGGAGCAGTTGAGCTCCACCAGGATATCCTCTGTCCCCGGCAGCTGCAGCACCCGGCGGGCCAGCGCCTCGCATTCCTGCACGTCGCACAGGGAGACCAGCTTGCGCACCCGCAGCAGGGACCAGGGGCTGACGCTAAACTTTCGCAGGCCCATCCCCAGCAGCAGGGGAATGGCCAGGCCATCGGCGGCCATCTCGCCGCAGACGCTGCAAGGTTTCTCCCACTCCCCGGCGATGCGGATGGTGTGGAAGATCAGCCGCAGGACCGCGGGGTCAAAATAGGAATAGAGGTTCGCCACGCTGTGGTTCATGCGGTCCACCGCCAGGGTATACTGGGTGAGGTCGTTGGTGCCAATGCTGAAAAAATCCGCGTGGCGGATCAGGGCGTCGGCGTTGATGGCGGCGGAGGGCACCTCCACCATGGCGCCTACGGGGATCTCCTCCCCAAAGGGGATGTCCCGGCGGCGCAGCTCTTTTTTTGTGCGGTCAAAAAGCTTTTTGGTGCGCAAAAACTCTTCCACGCTGGAGATCATGGGAAACATCACCGAAACGGGGCCAAAGGCGCCCGCCCGCAGGATCGCCCGCAGCTGCGCGAGAAAGATCCCTTCAAAATCGCTGTACAGGCGCACCGCGCGATACCCCAAAAAAGGGTTTTCCTCCCTTTGCAGGTTGAAAAAAGGGACGTTTTTATCCCCGCCTACGTCCAGCGTGCGAAACACCAGGGGTTTCCCCTCCATGGCCTGCACCGCCTGCCGGTACTCCTGAAACTGCTCCTCCTCCCCTGGACAGGTGTCCCTGCCCAGAAAAAGGAACTCCGTGCGGTAAAGCCCCACGCCGTCCGCGCGGCAGTCGCGGATCTGCTCCAGGCCAGATAGATCTGAAAGGTTGGCGGAAAGCTCCACCGGCGTTCCGTCCCGGGTCCGTGTGGGGCGCTCCGCCATGGAGCGCAGCAGGGAGCGCTTCAGATCCTGCCGGTTTTGATAGTAGACCAGCCGTTCCCGGCGCTGGGCGTCAAACCCCCATTCCAGCGCGCCGGTGACGCCGTCTAAAAAAAGCTCCTCGCCATTTTGCAGGGCGGAAAGCGCAGCCCCGCAGCCCACCACGCAGGGCACTCCCATGCTGCCTGCGATAATGGCGGTGTGGGAGGTGCTGCCCCCCTCCGCGGTGGCAATGCCGCGGATATAGGCGGGAGAGGCCCCCGCCAGCACCGAGGGGGGGATGTCCTGCGCCACCAGGATCACATCCTGGCTGAGCAGGGAAAGGCTTGGGTATTCTATTCCCAGCACAGCGCAGGTCAAACGGTTGCCCAGATCTTTCAGATCCGCCGTGCGCTGGGCGATATAGCTGCTGCCGGAGCGCTGCAGCTGGCGGCAAAAGCTGTCAATAGACCTCTGGATCGCCGATTCCAGCGCATAACCCTCCGCTACATGGCCCTGCACCGCTTCGATGAGGGCGGGATCCTCCAGCAAAGCCAGGTGGCTTTCCAGCACTTCGCCTTTTACGGTTTCGCCTCTGGCATACAGCACCTGGATCGATTCTTTTAAAGAGGCGCGCAGCGACAGGACCGCGTTGTTCACCGTAGCGGCCAACAGTTCTCTGGGTGTCTGGCTGTCGCGCTTTTCCAGGGAAAAAGCCGGCAGCTGCTGCAGGCGGAGCACCGGGGCAATGACAATGCCTGGGCATGCGCCCGTGCCGGTAATTTTCATCCGTATTTCCTCCCAACAAATTTCTGTCCGCATTCGGCGGGAAATTTAGGGGAAACTCTTTTCGTTCTTTCATTATACCGGCTCTTTCCGCTGTCTGCAACAGGGTTTTGCCACTTCCGCATTTCCTAAACATTTCTTTTTGATTTTACCTTTTTCACAAATGACGCTGCTATTGCTCTTGTGATTTTGTGCGCTCTGCCCATCGCGTTTTTAAGCGGCTCCTTTCCCCTTTTTTCGGCTGTCGTTTTTGCCAAAAACCCGGGCTCTCCACATCGCGTTGGACAACAAATTGCCCGTTTTCCTTTTTGGGGCCCGCCGCAGCGCCGGGTTTGTCATCGGGCGCCGTCCCGCGATATAATCATGGCAGAAAGGGAAAACGGTTTTCCCGTATAAGGAGGTTCCATCATGGGCATCAATTTTAAAAAGCTGAATGTCAAGGCCCTGGTCGTGATCGGCGTCATGGCGGCTTTCTGCTTTGTCAGCAATTACTTTTCCATCAAGATCCCCACCCCCATCGGCACCAGCCGGGTACATTTTGGCAACATCTTCTGCGTGCTCTCCGGCCTTACCCTGGGCCCCATCGGCGGCGGCCTTTCCGCCGGTATCGGCGCGTTTTTCTTCGATCTTTTCTCCGAATATGCAGCCGAGGCCCCCATTACCCTGGTGACCAAATTCATGCTCGCCTTTGTCACCGGCCTTGTGGCGCAGCTGGCCTATAAGCTCAAACCTTCCCATGTTGGCGATATCGTCTCCCTGGAGGGCGTTGTGACTGCCCGCATGATGCGTTTTCGCAGCCCGCGCATTTACAACATGATGGGCGCCATCGCCGGTTCCCTCACCTATGTTGTCCTCTACATGGCCAAAACCGCCGTTACGCTGTCCTTCTTCTCCCTTAACGATCAAGGGCTGCCCTATCCTGCCGACGCCGTCTGGGCCACCACCCTTTCTAAGGGGGGCGTTTCCCTCATCAACGCCGTCATCGCCGTCGTCTGTGCCAGCCTGCTGTTCCCACCGATCAAAGCCGCGCTGATGCACACCGCCATCGGGCGGGAGCTGGCCCTACAGCCAAAAACCTACGATACCTCTCCAGCCGCCGAAAAATAAACCGCGCGACCCCGGAAGGCCTATGTCCTCCGGGGCCGCTCTGTTTTCCTTCCGCCATTTTCTCCAATTGGAAAGGATGTTGTGTTGTGTCAACGCATTTCTCTACCGATTATCCGCTTTTGCAGGCCCAGGCCAAAGCCCTGTTGGAGGGCGAGGACCATCCTCTTGCCGCCATGGCCAACCTTTCTGCCCTTATCAGCCAATCGATGGAAAGCCTCAATTGGGCCGGCTTCTATTTGATGCATCGGGGCGAGCTGCTGCTGGGCCCTTTTCAGGGGAAACCCGCCTGTGTCCACATCGCCTTAAACCGCGGGGTCTGCGGCGCCGCGGCCTCCTCCGGGCTGCCGCAGCTGGTGCCGGATGTCCACGCCTTCCCCGGCCACATCGCCTGCGACTGCGCCTCCTGTTCCGAACTTGTGATCCCGATCCGCTCTCAGGGCCGCGTTATTGCGGTGCTGGATCTGGACAGCCCTCTTCCAAGCCGCTTTTCCCAGGAGGATCTGGATGGGCTCTCTGACCTTGTCCGCCATATGGAATCTGCTTTGGACTGGTCTTTGGCTCAGTACACGCTGGAATGATATTTGGCTTATTTGTTCGTACATCTGCATACGTCTTTTTTTGTCTTCCACGCGTGGTTTGATCCAATTTGCAGCGTCCGATCGGCTGCCGCGCTTGGAAGGGGTCTTTCCGGGCCGCCGACAGGGCCCATCCTCCACAGCCAAAGCGATATCCCCCGCCCTCAGGCCAAAGTGGGAGCCTCTGCCGCCGCAGCCGCCTGCAGCCAGATCGTACTCCGATTTCCGGCTCCCCCCCCAATGGCAAGCACAAAAAAGGCCTCCGCCGGTTGGCGGAGGCCTTTTTGATGTACAAATCGAAATTAATACTCGACTTTGAACATATAACGTCTGGTGGACAGCGGGTGATTTCTGATCACAGACAGCTCGTAGGAGTACACAGCCAGGATCTCGGTCAGCATGAAGGGAGTGAACACTTCACGGAAGATACCGGTGACGCTGGGCATTTTGGAAGCATACTCAGCAGTGTCAACGTGGATGATCTTCTTGGTGTATCGCTTGGCAAACGCCAGGACACGGTCAGACAGAGGTCTGGTGGAATCCTCGCCCTGCAGAACGATGATGGGGCTCTCTTCAGTCAGCATCTCGAAAGCGCCGTGGAAGAACTCGCCAGCATGTACAGGATGAGCATAGATCCACTGCATTTCCTCGAGGATGCAGTTGCCGTAGGTGTAGCACTCGCCGTAGCCAGCGCCAGAACCGGTAACAAAGAAGAATTTCTCATCTTTGTAAGTAGCGGCAAACTCTTTGGCCTTGGGCTCGGCAGCCAGCTTGGCGTCGTACATCTCGTTGGCGATGTTGCCCAGGATAGCCTGCATTTTCTCGTACTCGGGGAAGTCTCCGTGGAGATGCAGCATGCAGAAGATGATCTGATACATGATGATCAGCTTAGAGCCGCAGGAGAAGGAATAATCAGCAGTCTGAGCCAGAGGAGACTCCAGATTGCCGGTGAAAGCAATGATGTGAGCGCCGCACTCTTTGGCATACTTGGCAGCAGCAACGGTCTCAGGAGTGGTGCCAGTATAGGAAGAGGTGATGAACATGGACTCATTGCAGAACTGTCTGGGTTTCATGTGAACGAACTCGTTGGAGTTGAACTCATAAACCGGCAGCTCGGAGTATTTCTCTACAAAATATCTCATGGGGGACATAACAGCGAGAGAACCGCCGCAGCCTACCAGGAAAATATTTTTGCAGCCTTTGCCATAGATCGCTTTAACAGCAGCCTCAACAGCAGCTCTCTGAGCAGCGCCGTCGTTAATTACTTTGCTGTATTCTTCTCTGGTCTTTTCCATTGGATAATTCCTCCCTACAGAAATAAATTTTTCATCCAGGGCTTATTCTAATCTCTGCCCGGGCAAAAGTCAAGCATTTGTCCGGACAAAAGATCAAAACAGCCAATTCGTGCATCATTGTATGCTAATATGTATTAGCCCTTGACACTACCGGCGGTAAGACCGCGTACGAAAGATTTCTGGAAGCACAGGAACAGAATGATCATGACCGAGGCGCAGACAACCAGGGCGGCCATCAGACGGGGATAGTTGGTGCCATACTGGCCTTTCAGGTTGGTAAGTCCGATCGGGATCGTCTTGTACTTGTTGCTCTCGATGAATACCAGGGCGAACATGAACTCATTCCATGCAGTCATGGCAGAGAGCAGCGCAGCAGAAGCAACGATAGGTTTGCACACCGGCAGGATGATACGGGTGAACACCTTAAAGGTGGAGCAGCCGTCGATGTAGGCGGATTCCTCCATGGCTTTCGGGATGGACAGCATGTAGGAGCGCATCAGGAAAGTGGTGAAAGGAATACGGAACGCGGTGTAAGGAACGATCAGGGCCCAGAGCGTATTGTAAATGTGCAGGCTCTGCAGCAGTTTGAACAGAGAAACTAGCGTAACCTCCGGGGAGATCATCAGGCCGCCCAGGATAAAGATAAACGCCGCATTTTTCAGTTTAAAATCAAACCGGCTGACAATATAGGAGGCCATGGCGGAGAACAGTACGGAAAAAATAACTGTGCAGATTGTGACAAATACACTGTTGAAGAAATAATCCGCCACACCGAACTTGACAGCTTCATAGTAGTGTTTCCACTGCGGGGCTGCGGGAATTCCCCAGGGGGAGGTAAAGAACTCGGAGTTTGTTTTTAAGCTGGAAATAACCATCCACGCCAGAGGATAAAGAATCGAAAAGGCGTAGAGAGAAAACATCAGGAAAATAAAGATCTTCCAAATATTAGAACCAATCTTTTTAGCAATCATTCTCGGCACACCTCTCTTAATCTTCACCCGTACGGGAAATCTTCAACTGAATTGCCGCGCAGATAAAGGTGAAAATAAAGATGATGATCGCATAGGCGCAGGCAACGCCCATCTCATCGTTCTTAAAGGCTGCACGGTACATAGCGGTAGCCAACACCTCACTGGAACGGCCGGGGCCGCCGACGGTCATAACGTAAACCTCGGTGAACACCTTGATGGAGCCCAGGATGGTGACGACGGTGGTAACCAGCAGAGATTCCTTCATCAGGGGGAAGGTAATATAACGGAACACCTGGGGCCGGGTGGCGCCATCGATGGTGGCGGCTTCAAAGAGCTCGCCGTCGATCTTCTGGATACCAACCAGATCCAGCATCATGCAGTAGCCGATATACTGCCACTGGGAAACGATGATACAGCAGTAGATAGCCATTTGGGAAGAACCCAGCCACTGCTCGTTAAAGTTGGGGAAGCCAATGGCGCGGATCGCTTCGTTGATCATACCGATGTTCGGGTCGTACATGAACTGCCACAGCAGCGCAATAACCGACATGGCGATCAGAGAAGGGGTAAAAAGAACAGTCCGGAAAAAGGGCTGAGATTTTCTCATGAATTTCTCTTCCAGACAGGCCGCGAACACAAGGCCCAGACCAGCTTGGAAAATCGTAGACCAGAATGCATACAGGAAGTTGTTTTTTAGGATGCCCCAGATAACAGGATCAGAAAAAATCAATTTGTAGTTGTATAAGCCTACCCATTCTTTCACCGGAGAGAACGATGCCCATTTGTAGAAGCTGAAAAAGAAACTCTGAATCAGAGGATAATACACAAACAGCCCCATCAAAAGCAACACCGGGAGTAGGTAGAGGATAATAATTCTTTTATCTCTATATACTTTCACAGAAACTCCTCCAATATCCATAGTAAAAGGGGAGGGGAAAGTCTTCCCCTCCCCCATCTACTAAGCAATCGCTATGGGAACATTACAAAAATCAAAGGGATATGCTTCAGGATTATGCCTCTTCAGTCTTAACGATCTGAGCGGTCTCCTGAACTTTCGCCATAACCTGCTCGGGGGTCAGGGTGCCATTGAGCATTTCCTGGATAGCGGGCAGATAAGCGTCAGAAACTTTGGTATGAACGTCGGTGTCCAGCCAGTTGATCAGCTTGTTAGCGCCTTCGACATACTGCATAGCCTCGACCAGAGGAGCGTTGGCATTTTCAGCAGTCAGAACGCCTTTGACCGGTACAGGGTAGTCCAGATCGGTGATCATCTTCTCCATCCACTCTTTGGAGGTGAGGAGTTTGAGGAATTCCATACCGGTCTCAGGACAATTGGATTTGGAGGAGATCATGAAGCAGTCAGGAGCGCCAACGATGTAGTTCTTGTCGCCAGCTTCGTCCAGCTCGGGCATCGGGAACACGCCGATTTCCATACCCTGATCGATCAGGCCGCCGTATTCACCGGTCTCGCAGTAGAACAGGGGGTTCTTGCCGAGTTTGAAGTTCTCGGAAGCAACGTCGTGGATCATGGAGTTGTAGCCGTTGTTGAAGAAGCCCTTGTCGCTCAGCTCTTTGAAGTAGTTCAGAGCGGTGACATAACCGGGATCAGTGAACTCGCCGGTAGCGTAGTTGTAGTCTTTTTGTCTTACATCAGCGGGAACGCAGCCAGCGTTGAAACCGGTGATGTAGTGGCAGCCAGCCCAAGGATACAGGTTACCAAAAGCGATGGGCTCCATGCCGGCGTCTTTGAACATCTGGCAGAGATCTATCAGTTCCGCCCAGGTGGTAGGAACTTTGGCATTGTACTGCTCGAACAGAGCTTTGTTGTAAACAAAGGTCTTGCCGATCAGACGGAAGGGGATACCATACAGTTTGCCGCCCAGGGTGCAGGAATCCAGAGTAGAGGGCATGAAGGAATCTTTCCACTCGGCGTCGGCATTGAAGTAATCGGTCATGTCGTAAGCCTGTCCAGCGCGGGCAAATTTGTAGCAGAACTCGCCGCACCAAGAGAAGTATACGTCGGGCTGGGAATCAGCACCCATCATAACGCGGAGCTTGGATTTCGCTTCCTCATCGGAAACAGCTTCAATGGTGATCTTGACATTGGGGTTCTTGGACATAAAGTCATCCGCCAAACCCTCGAAGTAGTCCAGGCCTTTGCCAATCGCCGGGAATTTGTGGAACAGCTTCATGTTGATGGGGCCGTCGCTGGCCGGGGCAGAATTGTCGCCGCTGCCGGATGTGCCGCCGGTGTTGCCGGAAGGAGCTGCCGTGTCACCGCAGCCGGCCATCAGGCCAACCGCCATGCACATGACCAACAGAACAGCCAGTACTCTTTTGATATTCTTCATTTGCTTGCTTACCTCCAGTTTTCACTTGGATTTTTTATTTGACTTCCGGCGCCGTATCCAAAAACGCCGGAAACCAATACAAAAGTGAGGGGCCGACGGCCCGCGGCAATCCCGCGACTGGTATATATGTACAAACCGGAACCAGTCTTTGTGCAATTTGTGAATCACCGTGTTGCCATTATAGCACGTCATATTACAAGTTTGCAACCCTTTTTCACAAATTTTTTTAATTTTTTAGTTGCTTTCGTCCATAAAAAGCACAAAACATCCAATTTCTTTTGTGTAATTCATGTCCTTTTGCCCTGCTTTTCCCCTTTGTGGATTTTTGCCACATGCCCGCGAAGCCGCTTTTTTACTGGATTCTTCGGCATCTTGCACAACAAGCATCCTCTCGTTCAACCTGACCGAAAGCCCCATCCGGTCTTTGTGAAAATCCTCCATGTTTTTCCTTTTCCGCCGCCGGATTTTAAGCGTCCTTCGGCGCTTTGCCCATGGATAAGGGCTTTTTTTGGAATATCTGCCCAATTGACTTTTTTTTGCAAAGCCGTTACCCTAAAATTAACAAAGCAGTTGTCTTATATTGTATTGTGCCGGACCGCGGACAGTTCGCCGAAAGCCTGATTTTGCATCGATGGAAAGGAGGCCGCTATGAAACAGCTTAAAACAGGTTCTTCTCTTCCTCTATATAAGCAGCTCTCCCTCCAGCTCTGGGAGGACATCCAATTCGCTTACCCCTCCGGCTCCAAGATCCCCTCGGAGGCGGAGCTGGCCGCGACCTACCAGGTCAGCATCATGACGGTGCACAAGGCCGTGGCCCTGCTGGCGGAGCGCGGCCTGCTGGAGATCATCCGCGGGAAGGGCTGTAAGCAGTCAAGTAAAGTGCACACTTTTTCGCCAGCAAATGCACACTTTTTCAGCGCCAGTTTTTTAGCCGGTAATGGACTGGTGGTGAGCTAAACGGTAGCTGTTACCAGTCATGTTAAT
>JAQVCU010000062.1 GCA_028689635.1 Oscillospiraceae bacterium | reverse complement strand
CAGCGTAATACCGGCGTCCCCCACAATGGAACGCCCCGGCTCGATCAGGATAAAGGGCACCGGGATCCCCAGCTCCCCACAGATCTGGTGCACCGCCGCGGACACCCGGGCCATATAGGTCTCCAGACCGGCCGGGTCGTTCTCCGGGATGTATTTGATCCCAAAGCCGCCGCCCAGGTTAAGCCGGTTTACCCCGGCCCCCGCCACCTTCTGGACCTCGGCCAAAAAGCCCAGCATCACCCGGGCCGCCTCCTCAAAGGGGGCAATATCAAAGATCTGGGAGCCGATGTGGCAGTGCAGGCCCACCAGACGCACATGGGCAAGCTCCGCCGCCCGGCGGACCGCCGCCATGGCTTCGCCGGTCTCCAGGGCCACGCCAAATTTCGAATCGATCTGGCCGGTGCGGATAAAATCGTGGGTATGGGCGTCCACACCGGGTTTGACGCGGAACATGATCTCCGCCGTTTTCCCCATAGAAGCCGCAAGCTGATCCAGCACCTCCAGCTCGGTGACGTTGTCCACCACAATGGTGCCTACCCCATAGCGCAGGGCTTCCACCAACTCCTCCGGGGTCTTATTGTTGCCGTGGAAATAGATGCGCTCCGCCGGAAACCCCACGCTGGCGGCTGTATACAATTCACCTGCGGAAACCACGTCCAGCCCCATCCCCTCTTCCTGGGCAATGCGGCAGATGGCTTTGCAGCAAAAAGCCTTACTGGCGTAAAGGGCCATGCCGTTCCCGTCGTAGTGCTCCTCAAAGGAATGGCGGAACTTGCGGCAGTTCTCGCGGATCTGGGTCTCGCTCATCACATACAGCGGCGTGCCGTATTCTCCCGCCAACTCCAGCGTATCCTTCCCATCGATGGTCAAATGGCCCGCGGCATTGACGCCCAGGCAGTCGGAAACAAACATGGTCATTTCTCCTTTGTTGCCGCGCCGCCGGGCCCCGGCCCGCGGCCTTTCCAAAACATCCTTACTTTCGTGGCCGGGTGGGCAGCCGGTGCTGTTCCCCCAGCTCCCCGGCGGCGGCCTGCCTCCGGAATTCTTCAATGGCGCGGAGGGTCTCGTCCTCCCCGCCGGCCTCCGGCGCGCCTTCAGTCTCCGGCGCGTCCTCTTCCCCACCGGCGCAGTCCGCCGCGATCTCCTCGATGACCGCCCGCACCGCCTCGATGCCCTCTCCCGTCTCGGAGGAGACCGGGAGCATGGTGATCTGGTCGCCGTAGGGCAGCTCGCCGGGCAGGGCCTTCAGGCGCTCCTCCTGCTCTCTGCGGGAGAGCTTGTCCCGTTTGGTGAGCACCACTACAAAGGGCATTTCGCATTCCACCAAAAACTCGATCATCTGGATGTCGTCCCTGGTGGGGGGATGGCGCATATCGATGAGCTGAAACACCAGCGCGATGTCCCTGTCGCTGTGCAGGTAGCCGCCGATAAGACCGGCCCAGCGCTCTTTTTCGGATTTGGACACTTTGGCGTACCCATACCCCGGCAGATCCGCAAAGCGCAGGTTTTCCAAACGGAAAAAGTTGATCGTCGCCGTTTTGCCCGGCACGGCGCTGACCCTGGCCAGGTTTTTTCGGTTAAATACCTTATTGATCAGGGAAGATTTTCCCACATTGGAACGTCCGGAAAAGGCGATCTCCGGCATTTCCCCGGCGGGGATCTGGGAAAACAGCCCATAGGACGCTTCAAATGTCACGTTGTGAAAATTCATGGTACTCCTTTTTTACTGGGCGACTCTCTCCGTCTCCTGATCCTTTTCCGCTTTCTGAACCAGCGCCTCCGCAGTGGGGCGGTGTCTGCCCGCCGTGCCGTCGCAGGGCATGATCAGCGCGTTTTTCAGTACCTCGTCCGCTTTTTCCACCGGGATAAAGCGAAGAGCGTCCCGCACCACCGGATCCAGCTCCGCCAGATCCGCCTCGTTTTCCTTGGGGATGATGACCGTCTTGATCCCGGCCCGGTAGGCCGCCATGGTCTTCTCCTTCAGGCCGCCGATCGCCAGCACACGGCCCCGCAGGGTGATCTCGCCGGTCATGGCCACCTCCCGCCGCACTGGGCAGCCCGAGAGGGCGGAAACCAGCGCCGTGCAGACCGTCACGCCGGCGGAGGGGCCGTCCTTGGGGGTGGCGCCCTCCGGAAAATGGATATGGATATCTTTGTTTTTATAAAAGTCCGGATCCACCTGGTACTGCCGGGCCACGCTGCGGATAAAGCTCACCGCCGTGCGGGCGGATTCCTTCATCACGTCGCCCAAAGAGCCGGTCAGTTCCAGCTTCCCGCTGCCCTCCAGCACCGCCACTTCCACCTGCAGCATCTCGCCGCCCACGCTGGTCCAGGCCAGGCCGTTGACCAGGCCAACCTCGTCGGCTTTGCCGATCATCTCCGGCAGGAATTTCTTGGGGCCCAAAAACTCCACAATGTTCCGGTCGGAGACCGTGACCTTTTCGCTTTCTGCGGCGGCGATCTTTTTGGCGGCCTTCCGGCACAGGGACGCGATCTCCCTTTCCAGGTTTCGGACGCCGGCTTCCCGGGTATAATGATCCACCAGGCTGTAAATGGCGGTATCCGCCAGACGGAAGGTTTTTCCGGAGAGCCCGTGGCGGCGGATCTGTTTGGGAGCCAGGTGCCGTTTGGCAATATGAAACTTCTCCTCCCTCGTGTAGCTGGAAAGCTCGATAAGCTCCATGCGGTCCAGCAGAGGGCCGGGGATGCTCCCCACATCGTTGGCCGTGGTGACAAAAAGCACGTCGCTCAGGTCGAAGGGGAGCTCAATGTAATGGTCGCGGAAGGCGTTGTTCTGCTCGGAATCCAACACCTCCAGCAAAGCGGAGGATGGATCCCCTTTATAGTCGTTGCCCAATTTATCGATCTCATCCAGCAGGATCAGGGGATTGCGGGTACCGGCCAGACGCAGGGCGTTGATGATGCGCCCCGGCATGGCGCCGATGTAGGTTTTGCGGTGACCGCGGATATCCGATTCATCCCGCACGCCGCCCAGGGAAATGCGGGCGTATTTACGGCCCATGGCTTTGGCGATGGATTTGGCCACAGAGGTCTTGCCTACGCCGGGAGGGCCCGCCAGGCAGATGATCTGCCCTTTGATGTCCGGCGCCAGACGGCGCACCGCCAGCAGTTCCAAAATGCGCTCCTTCACCTTGGCAAGGCCGTAGTGATCCCGCTCTAGGCTTGCCTTGGCCTTGGCAATATCGACCTTATCGCGGGTCGACGTATTCCAGGGCAGCTCCAGGCAGGCATCCAGATAGTTGCGGATCACCGAAGATTCCTGGGAGTTGGGCGGCATCTTGGAAAGGCGGTCCGCCTCCTTCATCAGCTTTTCGTACACTTCGCCGGTCAGCTTCATCTTCTCGATGCGCTCCCGGTATTCCTCCGCCTCGTCCTGGACAGATTCCCCCTCGCCCAGCTCATCGGAAATGATCCGCATCTGCTCCCGCAGGAAATACTCCCGCTGGTTCTGGTCGATGGATTCCTTGACCTTATCGTAGATATCCTTTTCCAGGCTCATAATGGAATTTTCATTTTCCAAAATGGACGCCATTTCCTCCAGGCGCCGGGTAAGGCTGTTCTCCTCCAAAAGCTTCTGTTTATCCTCCAGACGCAACGGGAGGTTCGCGGCGATGTATTCCACCAAATGCGCCGGGTCCTCGCTGGAAAAAACGTTCATCACGATCTCCTTGGGGGCTTTGGGCGTCAAATAGCAGTACTCCTCAAACAGCTCCTTGATGGTACGCATCAAGGCGTCGCTGAGCAGCGTATTTCGGATCTTGGGGTTTTTCAGGGGATATTCTTCCACCCGCGCGGTCCAATAGGGCTCCTTTTCCAACAATTCCACCGTTCTGGCCCGGTAGACGCCCTCCACCAGTACCTTCAGGGTGTTGCCGGAGGCTTTCAGGATCTGGCGCACCTCCGCCACCACGCCCACGCTATAAAGATCGCTCTCCTGCGGATCGTCGGTCTGGATATCTTTCTGAGCCGCCAGATAGATCTGCTGGCCGCTCTTCATCGCTGCGTTCAGGGCGCGGATCGATTTCTCGCGGCCCACATCAAAATGCAGGATCATTTTTGGAAACAAAACAAGCCCGCGCAAAGCCAGCATCGGCAGATCCAGGCGGCGGGGAGTATTCATTTCATTCTCCATGTCGTTTCCTCCTTCCGGAAATATCCGGCCGCGCAGCGGCGCGTACCGGCCCCAGCGGAGCGTCTCCGCCGTTTTTACAAGTATATCGAAAAGCCGGGCTGAAAGCAAGTAGATTGTATTGCCACCGCTTTCTCCCGCTTTTTGACAAAAACGCACCCTGCCGCTTCCTTGCGGGCAGAGTGCGTCCATCTGCTTTTAAGAAACCGAATTGCGCGCCCGTGGTTTTCGGGAGGCGGACAGGCTCATCCGCACCGGCTTCTTTGCCGGATCGTAGGTAACGACGGGCTTTTCCGTCTTATCCACGCAGCCTTTGGTGATCACCACGGAATCCACCGTGCCCTCCGACGGGGCCTCGAACATCACGTCTGAAAGGATATCCTCCAGAATGGAGCGAAGGCCGCGGGCGCCGTTTTTGCGCTCGATGGCCAGCTTCGCCACCTCTTCCAGGGCTTCCTGTTCAAAGTGGAGATCGATGCCGTCCAGGGAAAAGAGCTTTTCATACTGCCGCACCAGGGCGTTCTTCGGCTCGCACAAGATCCGCACCAGGGATTCGGCATCCAGCTCCTGCAGGGTGGTGAGCACCGGGATACGGCCCACCAGCTCGGGGATCAGCCCGTATTTCACCAGATCGTGGGGGATCACCTGGCTCATCAGCTGGGCGGAAAGTTCTTCTTTCTTCGGCGCCAGCTCGGAGCCAAAGCCCAGGGCGGAGGATTGGTTCACCCGCTTCTGGATGATCTTTTCCACGCCGTCGAAGGCGCCGCCGCAGATAAAGAGGATGTTGGTGGTATCGATCTGGATGAATTCCTGCTGGGGATGTTTCCGCCCGCCGGTGGGCGGCACATTGGAAACGGTCCCCTCCAGGATCTTTAAAAGCGCCTGCTGTACCCCTTCGCCGGAGACGTCACGGGTGATGGAAGGGTTCTCGGATTTCCGGGCGATCTTATCGATCTCGTCGATGTAGATGATGCCCCGTTCCGCCCGTTCCACGTCGTAATCCGCCGCCTGGATCAGGCGCAGGAGGATATTTTCCACATCCTCGCCCACGTAGCCGGCCTCCGTCAGGGTCGTGGCGTCCGCAATGGCGAAGGGGACGTTCAGGATCTTCGCCAGGGTCTGGGCCAAAAAGGTCTTGCCAACGCCGGTGGGCCCCAGCAAAAGCACATTGCTCTTGGACAGCTCCACATCGTCCTCGCTCTCGGCCCCAAAATAGATCCGCTTATAATGGTTGTACACCGCCACAGAAAGGGTGCGCTTGGCCGCCTCCTGCCCGATGACATATTCATCCAGGATCTTTTTGATCTCCATCGGTTTGGGAATGGTGAGATCGATCTCCTCCCGCACCGGTTTTTTCTGGGAGCTGATGCCCTCTTCTTTCAGTACGCTGACGCACAGCTCTACACATTCGTTGCAGATGCAGACGCCGGAACCCGCGATGAGTTTCCCCACCTTATCCTGGGTCTTCCCGCAGAAAGAGCAGCGCAGCGTTCTGCCGTTATCGTCGTATTTTGCCATAATCCCTCCTGGCGATCCCCTGGGGATGCCTTTCACATGGACGCTAATTCATAGTTTATCCCGCCAAAAATCGGGGGCTGGAAACTCCCCGTTTGAAAGGGAAAAGGCCCGCGCGCAGGCGGTACCCGGCGCACGAACCCTGGCTTTTACAGCCTTATCTCTTATAGAACACCTTGTCGATGAGGCCGTATTCCGCGGCTTCGTCGGCGCTCATAAAATTGTCGCGCTCCGTATCCTGCTCGATAACGGACAGGGGTTTTCCGGTGTTGTCCGCCAAGATCTGGTTGAGCTTGGACTTGACGCGGAGCAGCCGGTCGGCGTGGATCTTGATATCCGTCACCTGGCCCTGCATCCCGCCCAGAGGCTGGTGGATCATGATCTCGCTGTTGGGCAGGGCAAAACGCTTGCCTTTGGCGCCCGAAGAGAGCAGAAACGCGCCCATGGAGGCCGCCATACCGATGCAGATGGTGGAAACATCGCACTTTATATACTGCATGGTATCGTAGATCGCCATGCCCGCCGTCACGGAGCCGCCGGGGCTGTTGATGTAAAGGGAGATATCCTTTTCCGGATCCTGGCCCTCCAAATACAGCAGCTGCGCCACCACCAGGCTGGCGGAAACGTCGTTAACTTCCTCGCTGAGCATAATGATCCTATCGTTGAGCAGCCGGGAAAAAATGTCGTAGGACCGCTCGCCGCGGTTGGTCTGTTCAATTACCATTGGGACTAAACTCATTGCATGTACCCCCATGTTCTCCGCCCAAAAGGCGGCTATGTATCAGCGCCGAAGGAGGCAGAAGAGGCTCTAAGGAAGGATCAGTCCTTCTTCGCCTTAGCGGCCTTCTTCGCAGGCTTTTCTTCCGCTGCGGCCTCGGCCTTGGCGGTGTCGCGCACCATGTCGATGGCTTTGTTGACAGCCAGGTCAAGGGCGATCTCCTTGGCGGGGACAAACTGTTTGATCTTCTCCGCTTCCATACCGTAGGTCTCCGCCATCTTGGCGTACTTGGCTTCCACCTCTTCGTCAGTGGCTTTGAGGCCCTCCTGCTCCACGATCTTCTCCAGGGCCAGACGGATCTTCACCTGGCGCTCGGCCTGGGGGGCGAAGTTCTGTTTGAAGGCGTCCATGCCGGAGCCGGTATATTTCAAATAGGTCTCCAGGTTCATGCCCTGGGCCTGCAGGCGATAGTCAAAATCTTTGACCAGCTCTTCCATTTTGTTGTCGATCATGCAGGGGGGGATCTCCGCCTGCATACCCTCGACGATCTTGTCGATCAGCTTGTTTTCGAAGTCTTCCTGGGCGCGTTTCTCGGCGGCCTCGGTCAGCTTTTTGTTGAAGTCGTCTCGCAGCTCCGCCAGGGTGTCAAAATCGCTGACGTCTTTGGCGAACTCGTCGTCGATGGCAGGATACTCCTTGGCTTTGAGCTCATGGAGCTTGCATTTGAACACAGCGGCTTTGCCCGCCAGCTCAGCAGCCTGATAGTCCTCCGGGAAAGTGACGTTGACGTCAAATTCTTCGCCGATATTTTTGCCTACGATCTGCTCCTCAAAACCGGGGATAAACTGGCCGGAACCAAGGGTCAGGTCAAATTTCTCGCCTTTTCCGCCCTCGAAGGGAACGCCGTCCACAAATCCCTCGAAGTCGATAACCGTCTGGTCGCCGTCGGCGGCGGGACGGTCTTCCACTGTGATCACGCGGGCGTTGCGCTCTTTGAGGCGGTCGATCTCGGCGTCCACCATGGCGTCGGTGACCTTAGCTTCCTCTTTCACGGCGGAAAGGCCTTTGTACTCGCCCAGAGTCACTTCCGGACGGACGGTAACGACGGCCTTGAAGGTAAATCCGCCGGCGCTTACTTCTTCGATCTCGACCTCGGGGCGATCCACCGGGTCGATCCCGGATTCTTCTACCGCGGCGGCATAAGCGTCGGGATACAGGGAATTGACGGCATCCTCATAGAAAACGCCCTCGCCGTACATTTTTTCAATAATATGTTTAGGGGCTTTGCCTTTGCGGAAACCGGGGACGTTGATGTTTTTCGCGTTTTTGTGATACGCCTTTTCCACAGAGGCCTGGAATTCCTCTTTGCCCACAGATACTTTCAGTTCATGCTGGTTGGTGCCGGTCTTGTTTGCAGAAATCAAATTCATTTTAAACTTCCTCCTGTAATGAAACACTATTTTAAATTTAAAACGAAGCCCCATTCCACCGCAGGTTTGCGAGTTCTGCAACGCCCTATCTCGGAAAGGCCGGGCCCCTTGCCTTGACCTTGTGACGGCAGCCGCCGGGAGACGCCCAGGCGTAGATCTTCTCCGCTGCCTTCTAACTATTATAGCATAATAGCATATTTCACGCCAATCATTTATCACAAAATTATAAACAATTATTGTTTTTGGAACATTTGCTTTCCTTCACATGTTGCCTTAAGAGGAGGCACCAGCTCCGGGCAAAAGCGCAGATGGTCGGCGGAGATCAGCCGGAAGCGGATGCCCATGCTCTCCCCGTTCAGCGCCCAGCTGCAGCCCTGCCCGTGGATATGCCCATAGTACACCCGTTTTACCCCGCGGCGCAGCAGCACGTCGACAATGGGCGCCGAGATCTCTTCCCCATACAGGGGCGGGTAGTGGAGGAACACCACCGGCTCCTTCCCGCTTTCCTGCGCCGCCTGCAACGAGCGCTCCAAACGCCCTGCCTCCCGCGCCAGCACCTTTTTGTCCTGGGGCTCCCCCTTTTCAAACAGCCAGCCGCGGGTCCCGCAGACGGCCATTCCCTGCGCCAAAACACAGTTATTATGGAGGATCGTAAGGGAATCTAAACCGTTGGCGGCAAAAAAAGCGTCCATCTTGTTTTTGGTGGTCCACCAGTAATCGTGGTTTCCCTTAAGAAGGATCTTTTTCCCGGGCAGCGCCTGGATAAACTGAAAATCCGGCAGGGCCTCTTCAAAATCCATCCCCCAGGAGGTATCCCCAGCCAGCACCACCGTATCGTCCTGCGCCACGGCGCCGCGCCAGTTTTCCTCCAGACGGGCCTCAAAATCGTGCCAGCCCTCGAAGATGTTCATGGGCTTATTGCACCCAAAGGACAGGTGCAGGTCTCCGATGACAAATAAACTCATGTTTCATCTCCTTTCCAGGCGGTGTTTCTCAGCAGCCTGTGATCCCCAGGGTACCGAGGACAAAGCTGTCCAGGGCGTCTTTGCGGCACACCCGGTCGAACAGGACCGGCTTCTCCCGCAGGGCCAGCAGCTGGGAAGGGATCTCGCAGCCTGTGAGCTGCTCCAGTTTCGCCGCCGCTGCAAATTCGTCCGTATCCCCGGCGCCGGCGCCCAGGGCGGAGAGAACGCTGTGGGGGAACTTATAGGGGCTTGCCGTGGAGGCGATGATGGTCTTGGTGTGATCCCCGGTCTTTTCCCTATATTGGCGGGATACGTTCACCGCCACCGCCGTATGGGTATCGCAGAGGTAGGAATACTCCGCAAAGATGTCGCGGATGGTGCGGGCGGTCTCCTCCTCGCTGCAGAAGCCGCCAAAGAACTCCGCCTGCATCTTCTCTCTCACCGCCGGGGGGACGGTGTAGCTTCCCTTTGCGGAAAGCTGGGCCATCAGCTCCCGGACGGCCCCGTCGTCCCCGTCAAAAAGATGGTACAACAGGCGCTCCAGGTTGGAGGAGATCAGAATATCCATAGAAGGGGACATGGTGGTAATGAACTCCCGGTTGCGGTCGTAGGTGCCGGTGGCGATAAAATCTGTAAGCACCTTGTTGGAGTTGGAGGCGCAGATGAGCTTTTCGATGGGAACGCCCATGTGTTTGGCATAATAAGCCGCCAGGATATTGCCGAAGTTCCCGGTGGGCACCACCACGTTGATCTTTTCGCCCAGCTGGATCTCCCCGTCTGCCAGCAGGTCACAGTAGGCGCTGACATAATAGACCACCTGCGGCACCAGGCGGCCCCAGTTGATGGAGTTGGCGCTGGAAAGGACCAGGCGGTTTTTGGCCAGCCGCTGGATCATATCGGGGTCGGTAAAGATCTTTTTGACGCCGGTCTGCGCGTCGTCAAAATTGCCCTCGATGGCGGCCACGCTGACGTTTTCGCCCTCCTGGGTGGCCATCTGCATTTTCTGCATGGGGCTTACGCCTTCCTCGGGGTAAAAGACGATGATCTCGGTGCCGGGCACATCTTTAAAGCCCTCCAACGCCGCCTTGCCGGTATCCCCCGAAGTGGCCACCAGGATAACGATGGTCGCCTCTTCGCCGGTTTTTTGGGCGGAGGTGGTCATCAAATGCGGCAGTAACTGCAAAGCCATATCTTTAAAGGCGCAGGTGGGGCCGTGCCACAATTCCAACATATAAGTCTCCCCGCCCAGCTTTGCCAGCTGGGTGATGGATTCCTCGCCGAATTTTTTGGCGGTATAGGCGGCCGTCACACAGCCCTGGATCTCTTGAGGGGTAAAATCATCCAGAAAATCTTTCAGCACATCGGTGGCCCGCTCCGGATAGGAAAGGCCCGCCAAGCGCTCAAGGCGCTGCAGGGATA
>JAQVCU010000061.1 GCA_028689635.1 Oscillospiraceae bacterium | reverse complement strand
GACGTCGGTTTTCTCCGCTTTCAGCTCTAAAAACCTCCTGTCACCCCCGAAGGGGAAAGCGGTTTATGCCATTCGGCAAACCGCTGGATGCGAAAGAAGCGGCATCTGCTGTTGCTGTTAAAGACAATGAGAAAACAGCCTCCAAGCAGGAGGCTGTTTTTTGTTGCCGAGAGAACTCGCTGCCTTCACCGTTTTTTAAACCGGAGGGAAGGGTTACCGCAAAAGCGCAGCTTTGAGGGCAAACGATAGCGAGTTCGAGCAAACTATTGGGTTTTCTGAATCTTCTATGGTATAATAACTACAACTACAACGTAGTTATTATACCTGATTTCGATGGCTGCCCTACGGGCATGGCCAATTTAGAGCTATCTGCATATTTTGAGAGGTTACCCAATCTCTCCGTATCAAACAGCAAATGAGAGGAATTGCCGGGCTTAAAACGCTATGATAAAGACACAAGGAGCTGATAGAATGGAATGGATCGAACGGCTGAACCGGGCCATGGACTACATTGAGACGCACCTGACCGATGACGTCGATTATCAAGAGGCCGCTCGCCTGGCGTGCTGCTCGACCTTTCATTTCCAGCGGATGTTTTCCTATATGGCGGGGATCCCGCTTTCAGAGTATATCCGGCGGCGAAAAATGACGCTGGCGGCTCTGGAGCTTCAGGGTGGGGAAGAAAAGGTCCTCGACCTGGCGCTAAAATACGGGTATCAGTCGCCCACGGCGTTTAACCGGGCTTTTCAGAGCATTCATGGAATTGCGCCCTCTGAAGCGAAAAAAGCCGGCGCCTGCTTAGGAGCATATCCGCCCCTCAGCTTCAAACTTATTCTGAAAGGGGTAGAAAAAATGGAGTACCGCATTGAAAAGAAGGAATCTTTCCGCATTCTTGGTTTTCGGATTCCCATGGAAAAGGAGATCGAGAAAAACTTTGCCACTGTTCCAAAGTTTTGGGACAAATTGACTCGGGACGGGTCTTTTGAAAAGATCCTATCTAAAATGGATCCGGCCCGGCCCGGCGTCTTGGGGGCGTGTTGCTGCGGCAGCAGCGAAGAGCAGTGGTATTATTACATCGCTGTCGCCAGCGATGGGCCGGTAGAAGACGGTATGGCAGAATACCAGATCCCGGCGTCTATGTGGGCGGTCTTTCCCGGTGAAGGCCCCATGCCGCAGGCAATCCAGGATCTGGAAAAGCGGATAGCGACCGAATGGTTTCCCACTTCCGGCTACGAATATGGGAACTCGCCGGATTTTGAACTCTATTTGGATAATAACCCTGCCAATGCAAAGTTTGAAGTCTGGATGCCGATCGTCAAAAAATAAGGTTCCAATGTCTGAAACGCTTTTGTCCCGTTAAAAAAGGGCGTCTGTTCCGTTGGGAACAGGCGCCCTTTTGATCGGCATATTTCCAGGCCTTTAGGCCGCGAGATAGGCCTTTAGTTCGTCGCCGAGCACCCGCATGTTCTCTTCGTCGAAAATGCTTTTTAGCCCGGCCGCTTCTACCGATTCTTCAAGGTTCAGATCCACCGGCGCGGCGAGAAAATCCAGATACGCGTCAAAGGCGCCGTCCCAATCATCCTGAGCGAGCTCCCAGAAATTTAGCGCCACCGTTCCGGAAAGGGAATATTCGATATAGTACATCGGCGCCTCATAGAGATGGTTTATATCGATCCAGTCCATCCCCTCATCAAAGGCAGTGATGCCAGGTAATCTACTTCACCCATATATTCTTTGTTCAGACGGGCATAAACCGCGTTGTATTCCTCCAACGACATATCCGGATTGGCATAGATTTCATGTTGGAATTCATCGATCACGCAGGCGTTGATGATATCCTGCAGCATATCCGCAATGTTGGAACGCACCATATAAGGCGCCGTATCACCATAAAGGATAGAGAGTTTCGGGCTGGCCAACAGTTCCAGGGATTGGGAATGAATCTCCATGATGTCAGCGCCCCTCAGGTTTTGTTCCGCCACCTCCGTTGGTTTGGAGCGGAAATAGTTGAGGGCGTGGCCCAGCTCGTGGATATAGGTTCCGGCGTCCTCATAGCTGGAAAAAACAAAGGGCTCTTGATATCCGTAGAAAAAGGTGGTGAATGCGCCATCGCTTTTGTTGTTGGCCGCTTTCAGATCCAGCAGATGATATTGCTCCAGGTAATCGACCAATTCGCCGGTGGGGACGGAAAGTTCCCGCATCAGGCGCATCGTGGCGTCGATGACGTCGTCGGTGCTTTGAATACTGGGGTCATAATAGATCTTTTCATTTTCTGGAAGCAGGCTGTAACTCTCTAAAAAGGTCAACTGATCCGTTCCATTTCTCTCCATCGCTTGCTCACGAAGCTCGTTGCGTACCGGGACAAGATATTCCCGGACCCAGCTGCGGAAATTTTCGACCTCTTGCTGCCCGTAGCCCTGCTGTTTCGATATGGCGTAATGATAATCCAGATAATTATCGTATCCCAAAAGCTTGGCAGTTTCGGTGCGCAGCTGCACCAGGCTTCGGTAAAGCTCTCCGTAGGTTTGGTTCTGCTCCCGGTAGTAGCTGTCGATCATTGAGGCGGCAATGGGCTTGTCTACTTCTTCGCCGCCCATCAGGATGTAGTAAAGGTCGGTCAAGGCATAGTCTTCGCCGTGATAGGCGGCCGTTTTTTCCTGGGAATTCCATTGCAGGTATTGGGTAACCAGTTCGTTTTCCAAAATCTCAAACTGTTCCTGCTCCGGATCATAATGTTCTGCGGAAATTTTCAGGGCCTCCATTGTCCGGGCGCCAAAACGCTCCGCCAGCTGCGGATAAAAAGGGGATTCCACCAGAGCTTTGATAAACTCGTTGCCGGGGGTTTGGAGACGAACCAGGAAATCCTGCATGTACTGATATTCCTCGGTCAGTTTCTCATCCGCTGTATTGAGATTAAATCGAAGCATGGCCAGTGTGTTCATATCAGAATATTCGCTGGTGAGTTTCGTTTCCTCCAGCCAGACGTCAATGACAGTCTGCGCGTCGCCGGCTTTCCGCACCCGTTGGGCAAACGACTCATACTGGGCTGCGATCTCATCGTAATCCGGACGGACATATACCATCTCTTCAAAAGAGAGATCCGACCGTTGAAACTCATCGGAAGGTTCCGGCTGAGCATTATCCTCAACATCGGAAGAGCTGGATCCGGAGCTGGAAGAATGATCGGAAAAGAACGGCAGCTTTGGAATCCTGGGTAATCTGAAGGCGCAAGCGGATAAAAGAAGCAGGATAGACAGTAGTAAAGCGGCAATGCGAAGGCTAAATTTCATGGGGATCCCTCCTTTTTCGTTTCAGCCCCTGCGGGGCTTTCTGGAGCCGTCTCCCATTATGTATGGGAAGTGGGCAAAATGCAAAAGTCTTTTGGAAGCACATCTGGGGAACCCAGTACAAACAGGCCGTCCTCGGTTTTCAATATTTCCCGGCGGCAGGGGATCTCCTCCGCGGGAAAATGCAGGCGAATGCTTTGGAAACCCTGTAGGGGAAGCGTGGACAGAACGTCTGTAATGGCAAACGGCTTTACAGAGAGAACATCCGCCAGCACCAAGACGTCGCCGGCCGTCTCCCAGACGGCAATGCCGCCGTCCTCCAGCCAGACCATGTTCGCGTCGGCTAAATAGGCTTCCAATGGCCAAATATCCTTTTGGGGAGCAAATACGGGGGAGACAGGCAACCTTTGCGCAGCAATCGCCAGGATCTCTTCTTTCTCCTGCTTAAAATCCGCCTTTCTGCCCAAACGCCCAGGTGAGACCGCGTCGACTTTTAGGGTATAACAGATCTCCGGAATGCGCCGGAAGCCAAATCTGGGGTAGAAATCCAGCACGGTGGAGTTGGCAAGAAGAAAAATAAAATCCACTTTGGCTTGCCAGTAGGCGAGAACATGTTCCATGAGCTTTCGGGAAAGGCCCTGCCTGCGGCGGTCGGGACGGGTCATTACCGTACCCAGCTGTACCGCTTTCCGGCTGACGCCATCCACCTGAAATTCAAATTCATTGGCGGAAATATTGGCCAAGATCTCGCCGTTTTCCTCCCAGGAGCAGGGGTGGTAGCGGCCATGAAAGATCCCGTTTTGGTGCCACGGCTCAAAATCCAGCGAAAAGGTGTCGATGGCCAGCCGATTAAAGCTTCCGCGCAACCGGTCGTTTTCAAAATAGTCTGAGAGGATCGCCATCTGTTTATACCGCCTTTCTAAGTGAAAAAGCGGCAGAAAGAGAGCTTCTGCCGCCGTGAGATCATTTTTGTTTTGGGTTTTTGGGGCGCTTTTTCTTTACGGAAAAGCCAAAGGAGCCAATTTTCTTTCCCAGCGCATAATACTCGCCATGGGCGTAAGCCGCCAGGCCGCTTTGCTGAAGGCGCAGTTTCCCTTTTTCGTCTACATACCGCTGTTCTACATCTACAGCGACGATCTCGGCCAAAAACATGTGATGGGATCCCAGCGGAATGACCTCCTTGACACGGCATTCCAGGCTGAGCGGGCTTTCAGCGATCAACGGGGCGGAGACCTTTGAGGCCGCTTCTGCAGTGAGGCCGGCCGCTTTGAATTTATCCAGATCCCGTCCGGATTTCACGCCGCACAGATCGGCCGAGCGCACCAGGGAAGAGGTGGTCAGATTAATGACAAATTCCCCGGAGTTTTTGATCAGATCGTAAGAATACCGTTCCGGACGGACGGAAATATAGGTCATAGCGGGGCTGGAATTGACGATGCCCGTCCAGGCGACCGTTAAAACGTTGGGGGATTCTAATGTCCCGCAGGAGACAAGGGCGGGCGGGACAGGCGCCATCAACGTGGCGGGTTTCCATTCAATTTTACTCATAAGACACATCCTGTTCTATTATCATTTCATCAAATACGGTACGGCGGTCAGGAAAAATCATGATCGATGGTAATAACGGCGAAATATTCGGGATTGAGCTGTTTGATCTCCCATTCGATCTGGCTGCGGACCTGGCTGTCGGTCAAGCTGAGGCCCATGGGAACGCAGATATCAAAGATCAAATTGGTGAGATGGACGCCGCTGACAATGCGGAAATCATGGATGGTCATGCGGGGGTCCACCTTTTTTACCAGGCGTTCGCATTGTGCGCGCAGCTGGATGGTTTTTGCGCTTCCGGTGTCGACAGGATCCAGGTGGATGATCAAAAGCAGGTTCAGCATCTGGCCGATCTCCCGCTCGGCGGTGTCGATCACTTCATGGGAGACGTTGATGTCGCTGTCGGAAGAAAATTCCGCGTGAACCGATGCGAAACGGCGTTCTGGCCCGTAATCGTGAACGATCAAATCGTGGATACCGATAACGCCGTCATAGGAAAGCAGCATCTCCTTCAGCTTGCGGATCAGCTCGGGATCCGGCGGGCTTCCAAGCAGCGGATTGATGGTGTTTTTCGCGACTTGATAGCCGTTCCAGAGGATGATCAGCGCTACGATCAGCCCCATAACGCCGTCCACTGGGAGGGCGGTAAAAAGCGAAGCGACCACCGAGAGCACGGTGACCGAAGTGGCAAGCACGTCGGAGATACTGTCCGCGGCGGTAGCCAGCAGGGTAGGGGAATTGGTCTTTTTCCCGAGGACGGTATTAAAACGGTTCATCCAAAACTTTACAGCCATGGAGATCAGCAGCCCCGCCAGCACCACCCAGCGGAAGGTAACGGGCTCCGGATAAAAGATCTTAGCAATGGAGGTGCGGGCAAATTCAACCCCCACCAGCAGGATCAGAAAAGCTACCACCAGCCCGCTGATGTATTCCATACGCCCGTGGCCAAAGGGATGATCCTTGTCCGCAGGCTTTCCAGCCATTTTAAAGCCCACCAGGGTGACCACGGAGGAACCCACATCGGAAAGGTTGTTGAAGGCGTCGGCGGAAACGGCGATGCTGCCGGAAAGAAAGCCCAAAATCATCTTAACAGCCGAAAGCAGCAGATTGCAGACGACCCCGACGATGCTGCTGACAATGCCATAACGCTCCCGCACGGCGGGATCCTGCACGTTGTCAAAATCTTTTATAAAAAGTTTCAGGATCAGCCCGGTCAAAATATCTTCCCCCCAACAGGCAAAGCTTTTCCGTCTGCGGGGAAAAGCGAAACTTGTAAATACGCCGTAAAAATGGTATACTACTTAGAAATCCCAACATGGGATCCGCGGCTTTTGAAAAAGCTGGGCGGCGCTTTGGCAGTTTATCATGTAAAACAAGCGTTTCCCAGAAGGCAAGGCGCCCGAACACCCTGTTTTGTGCGTTAGGTATTCTTATATTATACGTTTATCCCCCATAAGAATCAAGAGATATTCTTTTAACGTGCTTTTCCGGAGGAAAAGCAGAACGGAGTTTTTATGAAATGCCCTCATTGCGGATATGAAGAAAGCAAAGTGATCGACTCCCGCCCAGCGGATGAAAAGATCCGCCGCCGCAGGGAGTGCCTTCAGTGTAAAAATCGTTTTACCACTTACGAGGTGGTGGAGACCATGCCGCTGATGGTCATTAAAAAAGACGGCTCGCGGGAGCTGTTTGACCGCAACAAGCTGATGAACGGTTTGCTGCGTGCCTGTGAAAAGCGCCCTGTTTCGATGGAGACGCTGGATCAGACCATCGACCATATCGAGACCGAGCTGCGGGGTTCTTTAGATAGGGAAGTCGCTTCCTATCACATCGGAGAACTGGCGATGAAACATCTTAAAGAACTGGATGAGGTGGCTTATGTCCGTTTTGCCTCCGTTTACCGTCAATTTGCCGACATCAACTCTTTTATGAGCGAATTGGAAACCCTGATCCGCGAGCGGTGAGATAGAAAAATACAGAAAGGCCCCGGGACAGCGTTCCGGGGCCTTTTTTGCATCGATATGCAAATAAAATTACAGCAGATGCACCGCCGTTACCAAAGCGGCAAAGACGATGGACACCATGGACGTCAGTTTAATGAGGATATTGATGGAAGGGCCGGAGGTGTCTTTGAAGGGGTCGCCCACCGTATCGCCGACGACGGCCGCTTTATGCGCCGCCCCGCCTTTTCCGCCCAAAGCGCCCGCTTCTATGTATTTCTTCGCGTTATCCCATGCTCCTCCGGCGTTTGCCATCATTACCGCCAGCATAAAACCGGTTACGGTGTTTCCAGCCAACAACCCGGCCACGCCCTCCGGGCCCAGCAGAAGCCCAGAGACTACCGGGACGACCACGGCGATCATCGCGGGGGCCAGCATCCCTTTTTGTGCCGATATGGCGCACATGTCCACGCAGGCGGCATAATCCGGCTCCGCTTTGCCTTCCATCAGTCCCGTGATCGTCCGGAACTGCCGCCGAACCTCCCGGACAATGGACTGGGCCGATTTTCCTACGGCTTCCATGGTAAGGGCGGCAAAGAGGAAGGGAAGGACCCCGCCGATCAAAAGCCCCGTCAACACCTTGGGGTTGGTAACCGACAGATCCAGCGACAGCTCCGGGGCCGTCATCTTGATCTTTTCCACATAGGAAGCGATCAAGGCCAGGGCCGTCAGCGCGGCGGAACCGATGGCGAACCCTTTGCCGGTGGCGGCAGTGGTGTTGCCAAGGGAATCCAGCGCGTCGGTGCGCAGGCGAACATCAGGGGGCATCTGCGCCATCTCCGCAATGCCGCCCGCGTTATCTGCCACTGGCCCGTAGGCGTCGGTGGCCAAAGTAATGCCAAGGGTCGAGAGCATTCCCACTGCCGACACCCCTACGCCGTAAAGGCCCTGGGCAAAGCTCGTCACGCCGCCGGAACAATAGTAGCTGATCAGCACAGAAGCTCCGACAATGGCTACCGGCGCTACAGTGGAAAGCATGCCAAGGGAAAGACCGCTGATGATCACAGTGCCCGCTCCGGTCTCGCTGGAAGCGGCCAGTTTTTTGGTGGGACGGTAGTGATCGGAAGTATAATATTCCGAAATTGCCCCGATCAGCACGCCCGCCGCCAGGCCGGAAAGCACCGCCCCGTAAACGCCAAGTTGCTGGGGGATCAGAAGCCGGATCACAAAAAACGCCGCGATGGCGATCAGTCCCGCGCTGATATAAGTCCCGGTGCGCAGAGCCCGCAGAAGGCTTTTTTGCGAGGCGTCCTCCCGGGTGCGGACAAAAAAGGTACCAATGATAGAAGCGAATACCCCCAGAGCGGCAAGAGTCATGGGGACAGCTACCCCGACGGCGCCAAGGCCGGCCGCTACCGCCAAAGCGCCGGTGGAAACGATGGAACCCACGTAGGATTCATAAAGGTCGGCCCCCATGCCGGCGACATCCCCTACATTATCTCCCACGTTGTCGGCGATAACCGCGGGGTTTCTCGGGTCATCCTCCGGAATACCCGCCTCCACCTTTCCCACCAGGTCGGTCCCGACATCCGCCGCTTTTGTAAAGATGCCTCCGCCTACGCGGGCAAACAGCGCCATGCAGGACGCGCCCATTCCAAAGGTGAGCATGTTGGAGGTGATCTCCGCAATACGCTGGCCTTCCGGCAAGCTGCGAAACACCGCGTTTAGGATAAAATACCACCCTGCCAGATCCAAAAGCCCCAGGCCCACCACAGTAAAGCCCATAACGCAGCCGGCGGAAAACGCCACTCTAAGCCCGCGATTGAGACTGTCGGAAGCGCTTTGTGCCGTGCGGCAGTTGGCAATAGTCGCTATGCGCATGCCGATAAAGCCAGAGAGGGCAGAGAAAAAGCCTCCCGTTAAAAAAGCAAAGGGAGTGAAAAAACCAAGGAGCCCTCCAAACCCCATAAGAAGCAGGATGAAAAAGACCACCGCAAAAAAGGCTGCGACCCCGGTGTATTGACGCTTTAAATAAGCGTTGGCGCCTTTGCGCACTGCGGCGGAAATAAAAAGCATCTTTTCATTTCCACCTGGCTGCTTTTTGACCCGCGCGGACATACCCGCGGCAAACAGCAGCGCCGCCAAGGAACCTATGGCCACAAAATACATTGCATACATAATATTCCCTCCTTACAGCATTTGCGGGCCCGACGATATTTTCCTATTCTCAGCATAACATTTTTGTATATTATTTTCAATTAATATATGATATGTTGAAAATAATTATGATAAAAGCACAATAAAAATGGGGGATAAGGAGGCATCAGCTGTGTTCAGATCTGCTTTTTGATCCGCTCCAGCGCGCCTTTTTCCAGCCGTGAGACCTGTGCCTGGCTGATGCCGATCTCGGCAGCTACCTCCATCTGCGTTTTCCCGGTGAAAAAACGCAGCGAAAGGATCTTTTTTTTCCGTTCGTTCAGACGGACGATGGCTTCTTTGATGGCGATCTCGTCCAGCCAGTTGGCGTCGTCATTTTTATCGCCAACCTGGTCCATAACATAGATCGTGTCCCCGGAATCGGAATAGACCGGCTCGTAAAGCGATACCGGGTCCACGATGGATTCCAGCGCCAGCACCACGTCCTTTTTAGCCAGCCCCATTTCTGCGGCGATCTCCTCCACCGTGGGTTCGCGGCAGTTTTCTCCCATCAGGCGCTCCCTGGTCTGCATGGCGCGGTAGGCGGTATCCCGCATGGAGCGGCTAACGCGGATGGCGTTGTTATCCCGCAGATAGCGGCGGATCTCTCCGATGATCATGGGAACGCCGTAGGTGGAAAAACGCACGTTCTGTGCGGGGTCAAAGTTGTCGATGGCTTTGATAAGCCCGATGCAGCCCACCTGGAAAAGGTCGTCCAGGTTTTCTCCGCGGTTGATAAACTTTTGTACCACCGATAAAACCAGCCGCAGGTTGCCGCTGATCAGTTCTTCCCGCGCTTTTTTATCGCCTTGGCGGGAACGCCGCAACAGTTCCGTCTTTTCGGCCTCTTTAAGCACTTTAAGTTTTGAGGTGTTTACCCCGCAGATCTCCACTTTATTGAGATACATTTCTCCCGCATCCCTTCGGTCGATTTGGTTTTCAGCCAGAGTATGGGCGGCGATCCCGGCTGTGATACAGGGAGGAGACCTGGCAATTGTTTCTAAAGCAAAGCGCGGCGCTTTGGGATCGGCGGTTGAAATCTGTCTCGATCCGCGCTATACTAAAAGATAACCCATTGGGAAGGAGCGCGGACGAGGGCTTTTGTGCCGCCTCCAAAGCTTTTCCCAGTTATCGAATTTTGACGAAAGGATAGAAAGGTGTCTACTTTGACGATTATCGATGTGGTCGACCATTACGGAATTACCCGGCCGGAGCAGGTGGCCTTTCGTTCTGAAGAGGGCTCCATCACGTATTGGGAGCTGTCGCAGCAATCCCGCCGGCTGGCGCAATACCTGCGCCGCCGGCTGTCTCCAATTAAAAACCCGCTGGCCGTTTACGGCCACAAATCCCCGTATATGCTGGTATGCTTTTTCGCTGCCGCCCGGCTGGGAAGGCCCTATGTGCCTGTGGACCGGTTTATTCCGCCTTACCGTCTCGGCCCGATCCTCGACGAAGCCCAGGCGGAGCTGGTGCTGGCACTGGAAGAAATGAGCGGGGCTCATCC
>JAQVCU010000008.1 GCA_028689635.1 Oscillospiraceae bacterium | reverse complement strand
ACAGGGGGATGTCATAATCCTCCAGGCACTGCACAATGTTGCGGCCCAGGCCGCCGGAATAGGGCATGACCTCTACGCAGGCCAGCACTTTGGCGCCCTCCAGGGTCATCCGCCTGGCCATGATCAGCCCAATATCTCCGCTGCCAAGGATCAGGATGCGCCGGCCGACCATATAGCCCTCCATGTTGACATAGCGCTGGGCGGCCCCCGCCGTAAGGATACCCGCCGGCCGGGTGCCCGGGATGCCGATGGCCCCGCGGGTGCGCTCCCGGCAGCCCATGGCCAGGATCACCGCGTCCGCCTGGAAGCTCTGGAAGCCCTCCGCGGCGCTGAGGGTGTGGACATATTTGTCGGGGGTCACGCCCACCACCATGGTGTCCAGCCGGATCTCGATCTCCGTATCGTCCAGCATTTTGATAAAGCGGCCTGCATATTCCGGCCCGGTCAATTCTTCTTTAAAACGATGAAGGCCAAAGCCGTTGTGGATACACTGGTTGAGGATCCCCCCCAGTTCCCGGTCCCGCTCGATGATCAGTACCCGGCGCAGGCCGTTATCCCACGCCGCTTTGGCCGCCGCAAGGCCCGCCGGGCCGCCGCCGATGACAATGAGTTCATACCGCTGTTCCATGCTTTGCGCCTCCTTCCTTGGTTCTTCCGGTCAAGATCGCGCTGCCGTCCCGGTCCATAAGGATCTCCTGAGGGTCGACGCCATATTCCCGGGCCATGATCTCCACCACCCGGGGGCCGCAGAAGCCCCCCTGGCAACGGCCCATGCCGCTGCCAGCCCGGCGCTTTACCCCGTCCACCGATACCGGCGGGATGGGGCTGTGCAAAGCGTCCAGGATCTCCCCCTCCGTAATGGTCTCGCAGCGGCAGATCACGCGTCCATAAGCTGGGTTCCGGGCGATCAGCCGGTTCTTTTCCGCCGGGGAAAGGGGTGCGATCCGCACCTTTTTCCGCCGTCCGTCCCAGCTGTCCTTCTTCGTCAGGATAAGGCCGTCCTTCTGCAAAAGTCCGGCCGCATATTTGCCGATGGCCGGGGCCGCCGTAAGCCCCGGAGAGCGGATCCCCGCCACATCCAGGAAATGCTCCCCCGCCATTTCGATGATAAAATCCTCACAGCTGGTATTGGCCCGCACGCCGGCAAAATTGCGGATATTCTCCCGGAAATTGATCCCGGGGACGCTTTTCTTCGCTGCGGTCCGGACAAATTCCAGCCCCGCGGCGGTGTTGGCGCGGTCGTCCTCGCCGCAGGGCGCCGCGTTGGGCCCCACGATCAGGTTGCCGTGAACGGTAGGGGACACCAAAACGCCCTTGCCGTCCCGGTTGGGGCACTGGAACACCACATGGGAGACCGTATACCCTTCGGATTTATCCAGCAGGTAGTATTCCCCCTTGGCCGGATGCACCGAAAAGGCAGGAGGGGCCGCCATCTCATGGATCTGCCCGCAACAGACACCCGCCGCGTTGACCACCCATTTCGCTTCAAAAACGCCCCGGTTGGTTTCCACACGCCATCCAAGGCCTTCTTTGGAAAGGCCGGTGACCTCTGTGCGCAAAAACAGTTCCACCCCGTTTTTCACCGCGGCTTCCGCCATGGCGATGGCGTACTCCCAGGGGTTCACCACGGCGGCGGAAGGCGCGTACAGCGCTCCCAGCGCCTCGGGCGCGATCCCAGGTTCCATCTCCCGCAGGCGCTCCCGCCCGATGATCTCCAGCCCCGGCACCCCGTTGGCACAGCCTCTGTCGTACAGGGTCCGCAGGACCTCCAGCTCCTCCTGCGAAAAGGCTACGACCAGGGAACCGAGCTTTTTGTAAGGGACGTCCAGCTCTCGGCAGAGTTCCTCCCCCATGCGGGAGCCCTCGACATTGAGCCGGGCCGCCAGGGTTCCGGGCGCCGGGTCGTACCCCGCGTGGAGAATGGCGCTGTTGGCTTTGGTGGTGGCCAGAGCCACGTCGTTCTCCTTTTCCAGCACCGCCACCTTCAGCTGGTAGCGGGAAAGCTCCATGGCCAAAGCGGCCCCGGAGATCCCGCACCCTACGATCAGGACATCATACATATTGTTGCCTCCTATCTCGGCCTCCCCGCCGGAAAAGCCGGGAAGCACAAACTACATGAACCATACGCCTGGATTGGTGCTGGAGATGGCAATGGCCCCGGCGCCCAGCGCCGTTACCACGTCCTCCTTATCGCTGATCAGCCCGCCGGCGATGACCGGCTTGCGGATCTCATCCGTCAGGCGCCGGATGACTTTTGGCATAAGGCCAGGCAGGATCTCCACAAAATCTGCGGCCTCCTGGCTGTCGGCCCGCCGGACATTTTCCAGGGCCAGGGAATCCAATACAAAAAAGCGCTGCACCGTGATAAGTCCCAGGGATTTTGCATAGCGGATCAGTGCTGGCTTGGTGGAGATGATGCCGGGAGCCGGCTTTCCCCCTGCTCTGCCGCTCCTTGCTTTCTTTTTAAGAGAGGCTATGATATAATAAACTATGATTACCGCGGCTCTTTCCGGCTGCCGCGCCCGAAACACGGTTCTTCCAAAAGGAGCAGGTCAAATGTCACAACTTATTTCCACGCAGCGCCCCTACCCTTCCAATTTGGATAAAAGAAATCTTTTCAGCTTTGATGTCCAGCTGGTCGATTCGCCTTTTTCGCCGGTCACCTACCAAACCTCTCAATTCTTCTATTGTGATTCCGGCCGTGGAAAAATAAAAGTACAGGGCAGCGAATATCTCCTTTGCCCCGGCGCCTTTCTGTCTATTCTCCCCTGGCAGGTGATGGAGATCACCGAAGTGGAGCAGCAGCTTCGCTTTCATGTCGTAAGTTATCATTTTGACCCGGTCAACGACGCCATCCGCAGTTTCTATAACACCAGCAACAACCAGCTGGATGTGATAGAGACCATGTCCAGGCACCCCGTTGTGCACTGTAAAAAGGGCCAGCGCAGCCTGATCTTTGAGGTATTTCAGTCGATCCGGAACGAGGTGGGAATGGAATCCCTTTTTGATTCATCCCCCCGGGACAATTTTTCCGATATCCTTGTCATCAACAAGATCGTGGAGCTGATCATTTGGTTTTGCCGGGTCAGCAGACAGGAAGAGCTGCCGGAACCCTCCGGCGCCGAATCGGATAAATCGGAGATCTTTCGCTATATTTACGCCCATCTCAACGAGAACCTGACCCTGAAAAAGCTCTCCCGCATTTTTTATCTCAGCGAATCCACCATCAGCGCCTATATCCGGGAGAATATGGGGTTTTCGTTCCACGATCTGGTGGACGAAATGCGGAATGGACGCGCCTGCAACTATCTGCTGTATACCGACCTCACCCTGGAGGAGATGGCGGATGTGCTGGGATATGTGGATTCCTCCCATATGGCGAAGCTCTTTTACGCCCGGGTCAATATGAAGATCAACGAGTACCGGCGGGCCTATCAGCGAGTGGAGGACATCTGCCGCATCAAGGAAAGCCGCAAATACTACGAGATCGTGGCCTACCTCTACCGCCACTATCAGGAGGATATCCGCATTCAGGATACGCTGGACCGGTTCAAGATCACTTCTCTGGAGCTCAACCGCATCCTTCTGCAGCATGTGGAGATGAACTGGGGAGACTTTGTCAATTATCTGCGGGTCAACAAGGCCTGCCGCCTTCTGCTGGAGACCGACCACCCCATCGTGGACATCGCGGTGGAGGTGGGGTACAACACCTCCAAGACCTTCCACCGCAATTTTTACCGGCTCAAGGCCATGACTCCCGGGGCTTATCGCTCCGCCGCACGCCTGAAGGGGCCCGGTTTCCCCATAAAAACATAAAAAAGCATGAGGTCGCCGGGGGCTCCCGGCGGCTTCATGCTTTTTAAAAGGGCCTGCCTCAGATGCTCTGTCAGCGGTTTCGCACGCCGTGGTCGGCAAACCACTGCAGACACCGGCGGATCGCTTCCTCAGGCTCCCGGTAGTAGCGGCGGTCCAGCACCTCCAGCACAACGTCGCCGGTATAGCCTCCCTCGTCCAGCTCCCGCAGATACCGTTCCATGTCCAGAGCTCCGTCACCGGGCACCACATGCCCGCCGGGGAACCCGTCGATAAAATGCACATGGGAAAGCCTTTCTCCAAAGGCATCCAGAAAATCCCGGGAGGTCAGGTTTTCCCGCGCCGCCCCGTCGGTGTCCAACATGGGGCGCAGCCACGGGGTGTCCCCCACGCCGTCCAGAAGCACCTGCAGCTCCGCCGGGGTATGGGCAATAAAGGTAGTGGTGCGCGCCAGAGCCTCCAGCACCAAAACGACGCCCCGTTCCTCCGCATACCGTGTCAGTTCCCCGAGGGCCTCGATGCACAGGCGGATGCCGGTCCCGCGGTCATAGTCCACCATGCTGCGCCCCGGGGTCACCAGCACCTTTGGGCTCTCCAGCACCACGGCCGCATCGATGGCCTTCTTGAAATAGTCGATGCTTCGGCGGCGCATGACAGGGTCCTCCACCGAGATGCTGATAGGGTAGGCGCACTGCTCCGGCGTAAGGCATACCACTTCCATACCGCGGGAACGGATCTGCCCTGCCAGGGCTCTTGTGCGCTCCGGCGTAAAATCATCCAGGTAAAAATGCGGCCCCGCAGCCCACAGCTCGATGCGGTGCACGCCCAGCCGCTCCATGGAATTTAAGAAATACTCAAAGGAATACATGGGATAGGTGTAATTCCCCACCGCTATCTGTGAAGCTTTCATAGCCTTCCTCCTCTGCCGAAGCCTGTCAGCCGATCTTCTTCTTTACCTTTCCGTCCTGCATCACCACTTTGATGTTCTTCTGGTCCGCCAGCAGGGCAATATCCTCCAGCGGGTTGCCGGCGCACACCACAATGTCCGCAAGCTTCCCCGCTTCCAGTGTCCCGATCTCATCTTCCCGCATCACAATGCGGGAACCGGTCTTGGTGGCGGCTACAATGGCCTCCATGGGGGTGAGCCCGCCCTCGCTGACCAGCAGCGGGAACTCCAGCCCATCGATATGGTAATCCGTGACGATACCCCCGCCGTAGTCGGCCCCGAAGCCGATGGTGACCCCCATCCGGTGGGCCAGGCGCAGAGTCTCCTTCTTTTTGGCGCAGGCCGCCCGGGTCTTCGGCCCCACCCAGGGAGCGCGCTTATCCAGGTTTTGCAGGGTAATGTGGCCGGTGGCCAGGGTAGGAATGATCCAGCCGTCTATTTTCATCAGGTCCTCACAAGCCTGCTCGTCGATGTAGGATGCGTGTTCAATGGAGCGCACCCCCGCCCGAATGGCGGCGCGGATCCCATCGATGCCGTGGGCATGGATGGCCACATAGCTGCCGTAGTTCTCGGCTTCCTCCACAAACGCCCGCAGCTCCTCGTCGGAATACTCCCGGGTGAAAAGTTTGTTTCCCTGGCAGGCCACACCGGCGGTGCCCATGATCTTGATAAAATCGCACTTTTCCCGGAAGTGCATCCGGGCCGCCCGCCGCACCTCCGTCACCCCGTCGGCGATCTCGGAGGCAAAGTTGCGGTCGTGGTGTTTGGTAAACTCGATGGGGAAATCTTTGATATAGTCCAGATGCCCGCCGGACTGAATGATCACCTTGCCGGAGGAGCAGATGCGGGGCCCTTCGATAAGCCCCTCTTCCCAGGCCCCTTTAAGGTAGTTGGTCATGCCGCCGCATTCCCGAAGGGTGGTAAAGCCTCCGTCCAGCAGGATCTTCATCTCGCTCACCACGCGGCACACCGCGTGGTAGGCGTGCTCCCGGTAGATACGGTAGTAGTCGTCTCCCAGCCCCATGTGGCAGTGCTGTTCAATAAAGCCCGGCAGGATCGTGCCGTCCTCTATTTCGATGACCTCGGCATTTTCCGGGATGGGGTATTCCCATTCCCGGCATACCGCTGTGATCTTATTGTCCTCCACCGCGACGAGGCCTTTCTCCATGGGTTCCCCGCCGTTGCCGTCGATCACACGGCCTTTTAAAATATACATCATATCACCCCCGTCACCGGATATCCTTCATGATCTTGCCATCCTGGACCACCACTTTGATGTTTTCGGCCTTGCCCAGCGTCCAGATGTCCTCCAGCGGGTTCCCCTGGCACACCGCGATGTCCGCCAGTTTGCCGGGCTCCAACGTGCCCAGCTCATCCTCCCGCATAATGAGCCTGGAATTTGTCTTGGTGCCGGCCACGATGGCCTCCATGGGGGTCATGCCGGCCTCCTGTACCAGCAGGGGAAACTCCAGCCCGTTGTTGCCGTGGACCGTGATGGTGCCGCCGCCGAAATCACATCCGCAGGCGATGGTAACGCCGGCCCGGTACGCTTTTTTCAGGTTGTCGCCTTTGACCGCCTTGATGGCCGTCATCTTCTCCTTTACCCAGGGGGCCCGCTCATCGATGTGCTGCCAGGAGAGATAGCTGGTGGCCAGGGTGGGAACCAGCCAGGCGTCGTTTTTGAGCATCAGTTCAATGCCCTCATCGTCGATCAGGGTCCCGTGCTCAATACATTTGATCCCGTTTTTCAGGGCCGCATTGATAGCCACCGGGGCGTGGGCGTGAACACAGACATAGCTGCCGTAATTACTGGCTTCCTCTGCAAAGGCCCGCAGCTCCTCGTCGGAAAACTCCCGGGTGAAGAGCTTGTTTCCCTGGCAGGAAAGGCCGGGGCCGCCCATAATTTTGATGACGTCGCAGTGCTCCCTGAAATGCATCCGCACGGTACGGCGCACCTCGTCCACGCCGTCGCAGATCTCCGAGGTGATATTGCGGTCGGGGTGTTTCGTAAATTCAATGGGATAATCCTTGATGAAATCCCAGTGTCCGCCGGTTTGGGCAATGGATTTACCTGCGGAACAGATGCGGGGCCCGGTGATCAGTCCTTCCTCCCAG
Source organism: Oscillospiraceae bacterium (assembly GCA_028689635.1). Classification (GTDB taxonomy): domain Bacteria; phylum Bacillota; class Clostridia; order Oscillospirales; family Ruminococcaceae; genus JALELV01. The sequence continues at coordinate 42,617 of JAQVCU010000008.1, read as the reverse complement.
GGCGCCTTGAGGTAGTTGGAGATACCGCCCACCTCCCGGATGGAGGTAAAGCCCGCATCCAGGATCTGCTTCATATCCCGGATGCATTCACAGACGCCGTGGTAGGCGTGCCGCATATAAATGCGGTAGTAGTCATCCCCCACCCCCATATGGACATGGGTGTCGATAAAGCCCGGCATAATGGTGCCGTCCTTTACCTCGATGACCTCGGCGTTTTCCGGGATGGTGTATTCCCATTCCCGGCACACCGCCGTAATTTTGTTTCCTTCCACCGCGACAAGCCCTTTCTCTATGGGCTCCCCGCCGTTGCCGTCGATCACGCGGCCTTTTAAAATAAGCATCTCAGTCACTGCCTTTCTCTTTTTTCAATGTGGGCCCGGCTGTTTTTTCTTTGGGGCCGGGCCGCCTGCCTTTTCTTTTCCGCCGTTTTACTTCCAGGAATAGAGGTACAGATCCCGCTGGCTGTGGGGGCGGAACCGCCCGGTCCGGGCGGACGCGTGCTCCAGCGTAATAACATACGCCTGGCAGAGCTTTTCACTTCCGTGCTTAAAGGGCATTCCGTACTGCGACATGATCGTCCTCAGCACCCCGTGCCGCTCGTCAGGGTTCAGAACCTCCCGGATGGTGCCGAAGAGCTGGGCGCTGACATATTCCAGGTGGCAGCTGCGCAGGCCCTCCGGCCCCGGCGTCAGAGGCTTATCGATCTCATAGCAGACCTTTGGGTTTTGGCGCATCAGGTCTATCTTCCTGCCCTCAAAAGAACCGTGGAGATAAAGCTCATTTCCCGCGAGCCCATGGTTCATGGGGATCACATAGGGGTATTCCTTGTCAAAAAGCCCCAAGCGTCCCAGGTCTGTCAGCCCCACGATCTCCCGGATCTTTAGCAGGGCCGCCTCCCCGGTGACCACATTGAATTTATTTCTCACGTGCTCGCTCACCGGGATCTCACTCTCAGCGGCCTTTTCCGCAATGACGGTGCGCAGTGCAGGCGGAGGGCCCGCGGGCTCCTCCCCCGGCATCCACTTCCAGTCATCCGGCACGTTGTAAATATCAAAGGTGATCAGCTGACACCCGCTCTCCGGCCAGTGAAAGGCGTCTTTTCCCACAAACCAGTCGCCGTTCACCTCGATAACATCCATCACCTCGCTTTCGGTATCCCCGGGAATCGCCGAGTAAATACGTCCGACCCGCTTTGCCATTTGAGCTCCTCCTCACGCCGTGTGCTTTTTGATTTTTCCGTCCTGGATCACCACTTTGATGTTTTCGGCCCGGCCCAACAGCCAGATATCCTTTAAGGGGTCTCCCCGGCACACCGCGATATCCGCAAGCTTTCCCTCTTCCAGCGTACCGAGTTCATCTTCCCTCATGATGAGCTTCGCGCCGGTTTTCGTTCCGGCCACGATGGCCTCCATGGGGGTCATGCCGGTCTTTTCCACCAGCAGGGGAAATTCCAAACCGTTGTTGCCGTGGGCAGTGATAGTGCCGCCGCCCAGGTCCGCCCCGCAGCAGATGGTGACGCCCGCCTCATAGGCCCGGCGCAGGGTGCGGTCCTGCCACTCGTTGGCCATCTGTTCCTTCGCCTTTACCCAGGGGGCCCGCTCGTCGATGTGCTGCCAGGAGAGATAGCTGGTGGCCAGAGTGGGGATCAGCCAGGCATTTTTTTTGAGCATCAGCTCAATCCCCTCGTCGTCAATAAAGCTGCCGTGCTCGATCGACCGGACGCCCGCCCTCAGGCCCGCCTTTACGGCCACAGCCCCGTGGGCGTGGATGGCCACATAGGTGCCGTAGTTCTCGGCCTCCTCCACAAAGGCCCTCAGCTCTTCGTCGGAAAACTCCCTCGTCAGCAGCTTGCTGCCCTGACAAGAGGTGCCCGGCCCGCCCATGACCTTGATAAAGTCGCAGTGTTCCCTGAAATGCATCCGCACGGTACGGCGCACATTGTCCACGCCGTCGCAGATCTCGGTGGTGATGTTGCGGTCAGGGTGTTTGGTAAACTCGATGGGGTAATCTTTGATGAAGTCAAAGTGCCCGCCGCTTTGGGCAATACACTTGCCGGAGGAACAGATGCGGGGGCCGTCGATCAGCCCCTCCTCCCAGGGCGCCTTGAGGTAGTTGGAGATACCGCCGCATTCCCGGATGGAGGTAAAGCCCGCGTCCAAGATCTGCTTCATGTCGCGAACCACCTCGCAGACGCCGTGGTAGGCGTGGCGGGTGAAGATCCGGTAAAAATCATCTCCGACGCCCATGTGGACGTGCTGGTCGATGAACCCCGGCAGGATGGTCCCGTCCGGCACTTCGATCACCTCGGCGTTTTCCGGGATTGGATACTCCCACTCCCGGCATACCGCCGAGATCTTATTCCCCTCCACGGCAACAAGCCCCTTCTCAATGGGCTCTCCGCCGCTGCCGTCTATCACGCGGCCTTTCAGTATGATCATATGCTTCTCCTTTCTCTATGGGCGGCTTTTAAAGCGCCGGTTTCGGCAATTTGGGCGCAGAAAAAGCACCCCCTGAAAAGGGCAGGAAAAATATCCGCCTGTAAGGGTGCTTTTGGGTTTTTACCCCTTTACCGCGCCGACGGTAAGCCCGCGCACAAAATATTTCTGCGTGCAGATAAACAGCACAATAATGGGGATGGAAGAGATGGTCATGCCGGCCAGCAGCTGTCCCCAGTCGGTACCGCTCTCCCCTTTCAGGGAGTTGAGCCCGTAAGGAATGGTCTTGAGCGCCGCGGACTCGGTATAGATCAGGGAAAACAGAAAGTCGTTCCAGACATACCGGGCGGTCAGCAGGATTCCGGTGGCCATAATGGGTTTGCTCATCGGGATGAGCATTTTCCAGAAGATCATAAAGCTGGAACACCCGTCAATGCAGGCGGCCTCCTCGATGTCCTTGGGAGTGGTCATGAAATAAGACCACATCAGGAACATGGTGTAGGGAACACGGAAGGCCGTGTAGACCAGAATAAGCCCCAGGTAGCTGTCATACAGGTGCAGCGCCTGAAGGATCTTATAATTGGAGATCAGGCTTACCTGGGGCGCCAGCATCAGCCCGCAAAGCAGGAACATAAACCAGAACCCCCGCATTTTAAAGCGGTACCTGCTTAAGGGGAACGCCGCAAAGGCGGATACCACCGCCGTCAGCGCCGCGGAGGAGACCGTGATAAACACACTGTTTAAGAAGAACTTGCTGATCCCCACCTTCCATACCCCAATATAATTCTTGAGGCTGAAGGCGGAGGGGAGCTTAAAGGGGCTGATCAGAAGCTCTGTTGTGGTCTTAAAGCCGCTCATGGCCACCCAGTACATGGGGTAGAGGGCGCCCGCCAGCATAATGCAGAAGAGGATCACCGCCAGCACGCGCAGCAGCACGGTGGTGGGGCTCAGACGGATCCCGTGGCTTTTCATCATCCCTCACCCCCTTTTTGGCCGGTACTGTCAATTTTGAACATCCGGATCTGCGCAATGGAAAGCGCAAACGTGATCACGAAGATAACCGCCCCCACCGCGGAGGCGTAGCCCATGGCGTCCTCCCGGAAGCCGGAGCGAAACAACAGAGTGCCCAATACCTCCGACGCCCGGCCCGGACCGCCGTTTGTCATAACATATACCTCGTCAAACACCTTGAAGGCGCCGATGAGGGTGGTGGTCAGGTTGAGCAGCGTCATCTCACGCACATTGGGCACCGTGACATAAAAGAAACTCTGAATGGCATTTGCCCCGTCGATCTCTGCGGCCTCGTAAAAATCGTCCGGGATCTTCTGGATGGCGACGATGAACAGCATCATGGTGTAACCCACAAACTGCCACTGGGAGGATGCGATCACGCAGAAAATAGCGGTAGATGCGTTGCCCAGCCAGTCGATGGCGATGGCGCCCAGCCCCACGGCTTTTAGCGCCTTGTTGACAAAGCCCATATTAGGGTTGAGCATCAGCTGCCACATCAGCCCCACGACCGTCATGGAAAGCAGTGACGGAACAAACAGCACGGTGCGGCAGAACCCGCCGAACCTGCGCAGCCATTTCTGCTCCAAAACAGCGGCCAGTGCCAGGGCAATGCCCACCTGGAAGGTGACGGAAATAACGGCAAACAGAAGGTTGTTTTTCAGCCCTGTCCAGAAATTTCCGTCCTGGAACAGCCGGGTGTAGTTGGCAAGGCCCACCCACACCTTTTCAGAATAGGTGTTCCAGCGAAACAGGCTGTAGTAAAAGTTGAGCCCAACGGCTATGTAAATAAAAACAGAAACCAAAAGGATAGCCGGAATCAGGTACAAATATGCACCCCGCGTATTTTTGTACATCGGGAGCCCCCTCTTCGTATGTCCTCGCCCCGCCGGGCGGAAACTGCCGGCCTCGGAGCGCCCCGGCAGGGGGTCCCCCCCGCCGGCGGCGCCGTACCCGGATACAAAAGCAACTGGCCCTGAAAGCCTCTTACTGCTCCGCCTTTACGCGGGCAGCTTCTGCTCTCACTTCCTCCATGATCTGCTCGGCAGTCTTGGTGGTAAACAGTTCCTGAATGCCGGACTGGTAAACGCTGGCCACAGAACCGTCCATCTCCAGGTCGATGACGGAAATGAAGCCCTTGCACTTGTTGATGATCTCCATGGCGGCGACCAGCTGCGGGAAGGAGTTCTCCGTATTGCCAGTCACAGAGGAGATGGTGGAAACAAAACCCAGTTCCTTCTGCATCTGCAGCTGGTTCTCTTCATTATAGAAATACTCCAGGAAGTCGATGACGGCGTCGGGGTGCTGGGAGGTGGAGGAAACCGCAAACTGATCCACCCAGGCCACCATCATATCCAGGTCGCCTTTGGCGCCTTCCACCACGGGCAGGGCAAAAACATCCCAGCTGTCGGCTTCCATTTTATCCAGATAGTAGGTCTTGAAGCTGGCGCACTGGTCGTAGATCATGGCGGTCTGGCCGGCGTTGAACATCTCCCGCGCGATATTCTGGGAGGTGGAGGTCATGCCGTCCATGAAGTACCCCTTGTCATTCATCGCCTTGAGGAGGTTCATGGCGTCAACATAGCCGGGGTCGGTAAAATCTCCGGTGACGAGATAGTAGTCATCGTTTAAGGTCTGCCAGGGAACCATCTGGACATTGAGGGCGGAGACGTAGTGCGCCGCGGCCCATCCCTCGGCGTTGCCCAGGGCAATGGGGGTGACGCCGGCGTTTTTCAGCGTCTCACACACCGCCATAAACTCATCCCAGGTGGTGGGGATGGTGATGTTGTTGTCCGCAAAGATCTGCTTGTTGTACAAAACAAAGTTGACACAGGTGCGAATAGGAAGGCTGTACTGCACTCCGTCCACCTGCCCGGTGGTGAGGATACCCTGGTTGAAGGAGGCTTTGAACTCATCGCTCATCAGGGAATCCAGCTCTGTGATCGCCTTGTTCTTGGCAAAACGGGAAACCCATTCGCCGTCCCAGGTAAAGAAGAGGTCCGGCACATCGTTGCCGCCCAGCATAACGCGGATCTTTTCCTTATAGGGCTCGTTGGGGACCACCTCGGTCTCGATCGTCACATTGGGGTTTGCCTCCATATAGCTGTTGACCAGGTTCTCCCAGTAGGGAAGCCTGTTCTCTTCGGCCCACTGGTGCATGAACTTAAAGGTCACGGCATCCCCTTCCGCAGCTGGGGCACTGCCCCCGGCGGAGGAGCTCTCCGTGGGCGCACCGCTCCCGGAGGGGGCGGCCGCCTCGGACCCGCAGCCGGCAAACGCGGCCGCGATCATCAGAATTGCCAGGATCATGCTGATTGTTCTTTTCATCTCGTAGTCTTCCTTTCTTGTTTGTTCTATGCTCTTCTCCGGGGCCGTTTTGTCAGGACAGCGTCTGTTTCCTGCCTTAAAATCATTTGAAAAAAGGCCCGCTTCCTCGGCCCGCACGGCCTGCCCGTCTCAGGGCTTTCCGCTGTTTTTATTCTATCTTACAAAATTGCGGCGGGTCGGACATTTTCAGAATGCATCACGGTATGTATCTTCAACTTTTTATCTGGTTTCCACAGAAAAAAGCCTGAGGTAATTTTCTTTTCTATACAAAAAGCGGAGCATTTTTTTGACACGGAGTTAACTTTTCCGTTTTTTGCTCCGCCGTCCCTGTTTTTTAAAAATACCGCAAAATCCTGTTAAAATGTCCCCGGCCCGCTACCTCTGGGGGTGCTGGCGCCCGGCGATGTCCAGGGTGTATTCTCCGGGGTGAATGAGCTCCCCCACCGGGATAAAACGGTACCCCTCCGCCTTCATCCGGGAGAGGATCCGGGGCAGGGCCTCCTCGGTATTGCTTTTGCCCGCGTGAAAAAGCAGGATACTGCCGGGCTGCAGCTGCGACATCACCCGCTCCGTGATCTCTTCAGATGAGGGGTCCATCCAGTCCCGGCTGTCCACATCCCATTGGATCACCTCGTATCCGCAGCTGCGGATCAGCCGGATCACCCGGTCATCATAATCCCCCGACGGCGTCCGCACCAGCGCAGGACGCCGGCCGGTCGCCGCCCAGATCAGGCTGTCTGTCTTTTGCAGCTGCCCGATGATCTCCTCATCGTCAAGTTTCCGGAAATCCGGATGGGAATAGGAATGGTTGCCGATCTCATGGCCCGCTGCGGCGATCTCCCCCGCCAGCTGCGGGTATTGCTCCGCCCACTGACCCACCAAAAAGAAGGTGGCACGGACCTTTTCCTGTTCCAGGGTTTCCAGCAGCTGGGGCAGATTGTTCTCATCCCAGGCACAGTTGATGGTAACCGACGCTGTTTTTTCCTGCGTCTCCACCGAATAAATGGGCAGTTCTCGAATCGGCGCCGCCGCCAACGCCGCCTTCCCCATTTCCAAAAGTCCCAGCGCCGCCGCCGCAATGTAAAGCAGCAGCTGCGCCGCCAGCAGCACAGCCCTTTTCCGTCCCATCACCCAATACCGGCGCAAGCCCTTCCCTCCTCAGGGCGCCCCGCGGGGCTGCCCACTCCTATCTATATGGCTTTGGCCAACTTAAAATACTTTTACCTGCCGCCAGGATGAAGTTTTGGGAAACAAAAAAAGAAACGGGCCGCCCAAAGGGCTGCACCGTTTTCAAGATTTGCCGCCGCGGCCCAGACAGGCCAAAGGGCGGGCGCGTACTCTTTTTTAACAGGGCTTGGCTTTCCGGTTCCGTTGGCGGGCTTCGAAAATCCCGCCCGCTTTTTTGGCGGCCTTGGCGCAAACGGCGTTTTCAGCTTCTTTTCGGAACCCGCCATATTTTCTCCCCTTTTACAGCTTCATCCGACCGATCTCTCCGCCCGTCAGGTTTTTGATGACAAAGCAGCCATTTTCATAGGTCATGTAGCTGTTTTGATTTCCTTCCTTTGGCAGGGAAACAGAGCCGGGGTTCAGATAGTAATAGTCCCCGCAATTTTCCAGAGCCTGCACATGGGTGTGGCCGTGAAGCAGGACGTCCCCTTCTTTTAACATCGGCAGGTTCCCTTTGTTGAAAAGATGGCCGTGAGTGGCAAAAACCATCCGTCCATCCAAATAGAGGATCATGGAATCGGACATGACAGGAAACTCCAGCACCATCTGATCCACCTCGGCCTCGCAGTTGCCGCGGACGCATAAAATCTCGTGTTTCATCCCGTTGAGCAGCTCGATGACCCCCTTGGGGTTATAGCCCATGGGCAGGTCGTTGCGGGGGCCATGATAAAGCAGATCCCCCAGCAGGATCAGCTTGTCTGCCTGCTCCCGCAGATAGGCCTCCCGCATTTTTTCGCCATAATAGAGCGATCCGTGAATATCGGACGCGATCATCAGTTTCATACTAAAAACCCTTTCCTTCCTGCGCCGCCGCCATTTTGGGCCGCGGCATCGATGTTTTTCTATTTTACGGCAAGGCCGGTATTCTGTCAAATGCGTCTTGTGTTTTGACGGCAATGCTCGTATAATGGAACCATTCTATATTTTAACAGTATCGCCTGCGCCGGCGGCGCAGCGCAAGGAGGTCTTTCTTTTGTTCAAAAATGTGATCGTGAAAAAGCCCTGCCGGGCTGTCATCAACGGGATTTCCACCGCCAACCTTGGCCTGCCGGACTATGAACTGGCTTTGAAGCAGCACGCCTGCTATGTAGAAGCGCTGAAAAAATGCGGCGTCGCCGTCACCGAGCTGCCTGCCGACGAAGCTTTCCCCGACTCCTGCTTTGTGGAGGACGTGGCGGTACTCACCCGGGAATTTGCCGTCATCACCAACCCCGGCGCGCCCACCCGCAAAAAAGAAGTAGAGGCCATTATCCCTGTCATCGAAAAATTCTACCCCGCCGACCGCATCGAATACATCAAAGCCCCCGGCACCCTGGAGGGCGGCGATATCATGATGGTGGGTGATCATTTCTATATCGGCGCCTCCGCCCGCACCAACGAAGAAGGCGGCCGCCAGCTTATCTCCTACCTGGAAAAATACGGTATGAGCGGCGAAATGGTGCCTTTGAAAGAGATCCTGCACCTGAAAACCGGCCTCTCCTACATTGAAAACAACAATCTGCTGATCAGCGGGGAGTTTTTGACCAACCCCGTGTTCGATTCTTTCCACAAAATCGTCATTCCCGCCGGCGAAGAGTACGGCGCCAACTGCATTTGGGTCAACGGCACCGTCATTGTCCCCGCCGGTTTTCCCGGGGTACAGAAGGCCATCGAGGGCCTGGGCTATCCCGTGCTGGTGGTGGATACCAGCGAATTTCGCAAGGTGGACGGCGGCCTGAGCTGCCTTTCCCTTCGGTTTTGACCGGTTCTATAAAAATGCCGCAAAAAAGCGGGGCTGTTTTCAGCCCCGCTTATATTTTCCGCTTATTCCTGCGCGTGAGAGAGAATACCCAGGGTCTCATGGCAAAGCTGGATCAGTTCCGGGTCGGCGGCGTGATCCATAATGTGATGCACATGCTCGGTCGCGGCTTTCATATCCACTTTTCCTACGGCCCTTACCGCTTCTTTCTGCACAGCTAAATCGTGATCCCGCAGCATCGTAATCAGTTCGTTGCAGCTGTCGTCGCTGTGGATCTCGCCCAAAGCCTTTGCCACGGCGGCGCGGATCTCAGGATCCTTGTCGTCACAGTGCTCAAGGAGCTTTTTGATCTCCTTTTTTTCACCGTATTTTTGGATCTTCTCTAATTTGTTGCCAAACATACTGACCGCCTCCGCTTTAATTGATAGTTTTATAGTAGACCTGTAATATGACATTATTCCCCATATTATGTGAATAACATATGAATTTACCGCTTTTATCTCACGATTTTTTAGTTTAATTGACAGATTTGTCCACAAAAAAGGCCTCCGGCATCACCGGAGGCCTTATCAGACAGTTGAACGGTTTACAGAGTGACCCTGTGGAACACCTTTTTCCCCTTGCGGAGCATGATCCCTTCTCCGCTAAGCTGCGCCGCCGCAACCTTGGCTGTGGGATCGGACACTTTTTCCTCATCCAGCGTGATCCCGCCCTGCTGGATCAGACGCCGCGCTTCGCCTTTAGAAGGCGCAAGGCCGGTTTTCACCAGCAGATCCAACATCCCGATCGCCCCGTCGGACAGATCCTGCACAGACAGTGCGGTGGTGGGGACATTTTCCTTGTTGGCTCCGCCGCCAAACAAAGCTTTTGCAGCCTCCTCCGCTTTGCGGGCCTCATCCTCCCCATGCACCATACGGGTCAGCTCAAACGCAAGGATCTCCTTGGCGCGGTTAAGCTCGCTGCCCTCCCATTTGTCCATGGCATCGATCTCCTCCAGGGGGAGGAAGGTGAGCATGCGGATGCATTTAAGCACATCGGCGTCGCCTACATTGCGCCAGTACTGATAAAAATCGAAGGGGGAAGTTTTTTCGGGATCCAGCCAAACGGCGCCGCTGGCCGTTTTCCCCATCTTCTTGCCTTCGGAATTCATCAGCAGGGTAATGGTCATGGCATAGGCGTCCTCGCCCAGCTTGCGGCGGATCAGATCGGCGCCGAAAAGCATGTTGGACCACTGGTCGTCGCCGCCGAACTGCATATTGCAGCCGTAGGTCTTATGCAGATGATAAAAATCGTAGGACTGCATGATCATGTAGTTGAATTCCAGAAAGGAGAGGCCCTTCTCCATGCGCTGCTTGTAGCACTCGGCCCGCAGCATGTTGTTGACGGAGAAGCAGGCGCCCACGTCCCGCAGCAGCTCGATGTAATTGAGCTTTAAGAGCCAATCGGCGTTGTTCACCATCAGCGCTTTATCCGGCCCGAACTCAATAAACCGTTCCATCTGCTTTTTAAAGCAGTCGCAGTTGTGCTGGATGGTCTCCGGCGTCATCATGGAGCGCATGTCGCTGCGCCCGGAAGGATCTCCCACATAGCCGGTGCCGCCGCCGATGAGCACCACCGGTTGGTTGCCCGCCATCTGCAGGCGCTTCATCAGGCACAAAGCCATAAAATGCCCCACATGCAGAGAGTCCGCCGTCGGGTCAAAGCCAATGTAGAATTTTGCGCCGCCGGAATTGATCAGATTGCGGATCTCTTCTTCATTGGTCACCTGGGCGATCAGTCCCCTGGCTTGCAGCTCTTCATAAATACCCATAGTAATTTCCTCCTTAACTATTACAATTTGTCGGTTTCTGTTCCCTTGCGGAACCCTGGATCAGCGCCGGACAGCAAATAAAAAAGCCCTCTGTCCGGCAACGGACAGAGGGCGCAGAAATCTACGCGGTACCACCTCTGGTTCGCCAGCCCCTCGCGGGAATGGCCTTAGCAGGTACAGTCCTATGGACGATACCCTGTCGCTTTAACGGGCGAACCCGTCCGCGCCTACTGGGGGAAAACCCCGTTGGGTGCGGCAGCTCCGGGATGTATTCGCGCCATGCCTTCGCGCCTTTTCCCACCATCCAAAGGCTCTCTGAACCGAAAAACACGGGCTACTTGTTCCCATCACAGCATATGCACAGATTATATTACACCTTTTCCTGTTTGTCAACCGGTTTCCTCCGCAGCAGGGAGGACGCCACCCGTGAAAAGGAAGAGACCAAAACGATGCCGAGACCCAGGGACGCCGCGATCCCCAAGGTATTGAGCCCTACGGCCGCCGCCCCCGCCATGTCCCCGCCGATCATCCGCTCCATGGTATCGTACATCCCGGCGCCGGGCACCAGGGGGATCAGCCCCAGCACAAGATAGGTGATCACCGGCGCCCTGAAGATCCGCGCCAGAATCTCGGCGCATACCGATACCGCCACCGTAGCCAAAAAATAGCGGGCCAGCTCGCTGTCCAGCACCCGGCCGGAGAGCAGATAGACCGCCCAGCTAAGGGCGCCGCAGGCCGCCGCCGCCCAAAGCTTTTTCCCCCGGATATTAAACAGCACCCCAAAGCACAGAGACGCCGCAAACGCATAAAAAACAGGCAAGATCAACTTTTCCATCGGCCCCTCCTAACCCAGCAGGCTTTGCAGCAGCGCCATGGGCACCGTGACCCCTACGGCGATGCCGACAGCGGTCAAAACCGCTTCCGTCATCTTCAGGATCCCGGCGATGGTATCCCCGGCGATAATGTCCCGCATGGAATTGGTAATGGCGATGCCCGGCACCAGGTTCATCAAAGTGCCGATCACGATCTTATCCACCTGGCTGGCAAGGCCCCAGGAGACCGCCGCCACCGCCATGGCGGCCACCGCCCCGCTGGAGAGCATGGTAATAAAAAAGCCGTTGGCCCCCGCCCCGGAAAGCCATTTTCCCAAAAGCGCGATCACCGCGCCGGCAAAAAAGGCAAAGGCCGCGTCCCGCAGGTTTCCGCCAAAAAACAGGGTGAAAAAGAACGAGATCGCCGCCGTAGCCGCCGTCCGCCACAAAAAGGGGCAGCCGGGACTCGCTAAGATCTCGGCGATCCGGCCCTTGACCACGCCATAATCCGGCCTTTCCCGGCAGATGGCGCGGGAGAGATCGTTCAGCTGGTCCACCTTGTCCAGGTCGATATCCCGGCGGCGGATGCGCCGTGTTTTGGTGATAAAGTCGCCGTCCCCGTAATCGATGGTGACCACGATGCTGGAGGGAATGGCAAAGGCCTCCACCTGTTCTGCGCCATAGGCACGGCAGATCCGCAGGATCGTCTCCTCCACCCGATAGATCTCCCCGCCGTTTTCCAGCAGATGAAAGCCGATGGAGGTGCAGGCCTCCAAAAGCTCCTTATGGTCCATGGATCCGCCCTCCAACCGCTTATTTTTTGCCCTGGCCGATGCTCGCGGCTCGGGAGAGCATCTCCCCCGCCGACTGCAGCACCGCCGGGGTCTGCGCCTCGCCGCCCATAATGCGCGCCAGCTCCGACACCCGCCCCGCCCGGTCCAAAGCCTGGACGCCGGTAAAGGTGCGGCCCTCGGACACCGTTTTTTCGATCAATAAATGGTTATCCGCAAAGGCAGCCACCTGGGCCAGATGGGTCACGCAGATGATCTGGCGGCCGCGGGAAACTTCCTTGAGCTTTTGGCCCACCCGGTCGGCGGCCCGTCCGCTGACCCCGGCGTCCACCTCGTCAAAGATGAGGGTATCCACCTGGTCGGAATCTGCAATGACATTTTTCAGGCTGAGCATAATGCGGGAAAGCTCGCCCCCCGAGGCGATGCGCCCGATGGGCTTGGGAGGTTCCCCGGGGTTGGTAGAGATCAAGAACTCCACCCGATCCATTCCCCTGGCCGTCAGCTCCGTGTCCTGCCGGTCCACCACAAAACGCACCGCAGGCATATCAAGAAAGCGCAGCTCCTCCCCCACGCGGCCGGCAAAGGCCTCAATGGCCGTTTGACGCCGTTCCGAGAGGTTCTTCGCCAAAATCTCGGTCTTTTTTTCCACCAACGACAGCTCGTGGCGAAGCTTGTCCGCCAACTCGTCGGAACGGGAGATCGAATCCAGCTCCTCCTGCGCCTTGGCAAAATACTCCAGGATCTCTTCCTCCGAAGAGCCGTATTTTCGTTTGAGCTGATAGATCAGATCCAGCCGCGCCTCAATGCGGTTGAGCTCGCCGGGATCCACCTCTACCTCGTCCAACAGGCTGCGGACTTCTTCGGCGTCCTCCTCCAGCTCGTAGCGCATCTCCTGCACCCGGGCCGATATCTCTCCGAGCTCTGGATAATACCCGCTGGCAAATTCCAGGTTTCCTCCCAGCTCCTCCATTTGGGCCACCACGCCCTCGGCGTTGTCGCCGCCAAAAAGGATATCGTGGGCGCAGTGAAGGTTTTCCAGGATCCTGGCGGCGTTGGCGATGATCTTTTTGCGGGCGCGCAGCTGCTCTTCCTCTCCGGCGAAAAGTTCCGCCGCGGAGATCTCGTCTACCTGGTAGGAAAGCAGGTCTATGCGGCGGCTCTTTTCCATGTCGTCCATGGTCAGCCGCTCCAGCTCCCGGCGCAGATCCTGCAGCGCGGCATATTCGCCCCGGTATTCCTCCAGCAGCGTTGCCGTACCGCCAAAATCATCGATAAACCCCAGATGTTTTTCCGGGGAGAGCAGGGCCTGGTTGTCGTGCTGGCCGTGGATGGTGATCAGGTTCTGCGCCACCTCTTTCAGAATGGCGGCGGTGGCCGGACGCCCGTTGAGCTTACAGGAGGTTTTCCCGTCGGAGGCGATCTCCCTCATCATCAGCAGGGAGCCGTCCTCCTCCGGCTCATACCCCAGGGAGGTGAGCATTTCCCGGGACGCCGCGCCCAGATCCTGGAACAGGGCCGTCACCAGGGCCTTTTTCTCCCCCGTGCGCACCAGATCCTTGGAGGTGCGGCTGCCCAGCACGGCGTTGATGGCGTCGATAAGGATGGACTTTCCCGCGCCGGTCTCGCCGGTAAAAATATTCAGCCCTTTGGAAAAAGTCACGCTGGCTTTTTCGATCACCGCGATATTTTGGATGTAAAGCTCACTCAGCATACAATCACCTTGCCATCAATCTGCGGATCTCCTCCGCCAGGCGGGCTGCCTGATCGGCGTCCCGCATCAAGATAAAAATCGTATCGTCGCCGGAAAGGGTGGCTACCATCCCCTCCCAGTGCAGGGAATCCATGGTGACGCACACCGCGTTGGCAAGGCCCGTGTAGCATTTGATCGCCACGATGTTTCCCGCAAAATCCACCGTGTGGGCCGATTCCTTCAGGAGCAGATGAAATTTATAGGAATGATCGGCGTCTTTCTCCCGGGCGGCGGCATTGGCGTAGCGGTAGCGCCCGCCGTCCGCCGCTGTTTTGACCAGGCGAAGCTCCTTGATATCCCGGGATACTGTGGCCTGCGTTACGTCAAAACCTTCGTTGCGCAGGTATTTCAGCAATTCCTCCTGCGTGTCCACATCGTGTTTGCCAATGATCTCGATGATCTTGGCGTGCCGTTTAGACTTCATTTCCCAGCCCTCTTCCCATAATTTTTTGGTTTAAGATATGATAAAAATTTTTCTCTCCAAAATGGATCAGTTCCACCGTCTTGGCCGAACGCAGGACCGTCACCGCCGCGCCCTCTGGGACCGGGATCCCCGCTTCGCCATCCGCAGTGACCACCAGGGTCCGCCCTTCGCTGCCGCATCCCGCCGCACAAAGCCGTTTATCCGGCGAAAAAAGCAGCGGGCGCGCCATCAGGGAATGGGGGCAGATGGGCGTGACGCCGATGGCGCTGATGGCCGGGTCTAAAATGGGGCCACCGGCGCTGAAAGCATAGGCCGTGGAGCCGGTGGGGGTGGAAAAAATGATCCCGTCGCTGCGGTATTGGCACAACAGCTCCCCCTCGCAGGAGAGCTCAATGTCCACCAGGGTGCCCGCCGTCTCTTTGGTGAGCACCACGTCGTTTAGGGCGTAGACTGTCCTCTCGCCGTCGGGCAGGGCGATATGCGCTTCGAGCATCATCCGGTGTTCCGTTATATAATCGCGGCTGGCCAGCCTTTCCAGCTGGCGCAGCTCAGAGATCTCCAGCCCGGCCAGATATCCCACCCGGCCTCCGTTGATCCCCAGCACCGGCAGGCCTTTTGTCACCGCGGCCTTGGCCGCATGAAGGATGGTGCCGTCCCCGCCCAGGGCAATGACCAGCTCACAGCTATCCCAGCAGCTTTCAAAGGGGCAAAACTGCGCCGGCAGCTGGGGCATTGCCTCCCTCACCGAGGGGTCCAGCACCGGGACGATCCCGGCGGCGGAAAGGATCGGCACCGCCAATGACAGCGCCGGGGGCACGCTTTGCCTGGAAAGGTTCGGCATTAAAAAGACCCTCATCGCATTCACTTCCCGTCCTTTTGGCTCAAGGCGCCGTGAGAGATCTCCACCACACGGCGCATTTCCTCTTCGGTAACGCCTCCGCCCTGTTCCGTCCCATTTTTCAGATACAGTAGGTATTCGATGTTTCCCTCGGGGCCTTTGATGGGCGAATAATCCAGCATCAGGGGAGAGAACCCGTTTTCCGCCGCAAAATCCACAATTTTACGGATCACTTCCAAATGGATCTCCGGCTCCCGCACCACGCCTTTTTTCCCCACCTTGCCTTTTCCCGCCTCAAACTGGGGCTTGATCAGGCAGACCATGGCTCCGTCCTCCGCCAAAAGCGGCTTTGCCGCCGGAAGGATCAGGGTGAGGGAAATGAAGGAAACGTCCACACTGGCAAAATCCACCGGCTCCGGCACCTGTTCCCGGGTGATGTGGCGAAAATTCGTCCGCTCCAGGTTCACCACCCGCTCATCGGTGCGCAGCTTCCATGCCAGCTGCCCATAACCCACGTCGATGGCGTAGACGCGGCGGGCGCCGTTTTGCAGCATACAGTCGGTAAAGCCCCCGGTGGAAGCGCCAATATCCATGCAAACGGCACCGGAGAGGGTGATGGGAAAGCTCTGCATCGCTTTTTCCAGCTTGAGCCCGCCCCTGGAAACATAGGCGAGGGTATCGCCGCGCACCTCGATGGCGTCCTGTTCGGAGACCTCTGTCCCCGCCTTATCCGCCTTTTGGCCGTTGACATACACCTGTCCCGCCATAATGACCGCCTTCGCCCGATCCCGGCCGGTAATGAGCCCGCGCTCCACCAAGGCCAAATCTAACCTGGATTTCATACTCTGCTCCTTGCCATCTCCGCCGCCTTTGGACGGCCTTCCCCGTTTTTGTCCCCGATCCATTTTGCCAGGGATCCCTCATCCAGCCCCACGGCCATCATCGCCTCCGCCTCGGTGGATTGGGGCACAAACCCCTCCACCGCCCGAAGGAAAAAGCGGCCTTCAAAGCCGTTCTCCAAAAGCCCGCTGCCCATCAGCTGGCCAATGCCGCCGGTTTTGATCCCCTCTTCCGCAAACCAGACTTCCCGCTTGCCAAGGGCTGTTTCCAGCGCCTTCTGTGGAAAAGGCAACACCTGTTTCAGCCGGCATACCTGGACAGAAACGCCCGTTTCCTCCAGCTTTTGGGCCGCCGCCAGCGCCTGCCGGATCGTGCGGCCGTAGGTCACCAGCAAGATATCCCCTTCCCCGTACAGCTCCATATCGTCGCCGTCTTCAAAGGGCGTGGGCAGGCCTCTGCACTCGTCGCCTCGCGGGTAACGCACGGCGGCTATCCCGGGGCAGCGGTAAAGCGCATGTTCCAGCTGCTCCTCCATTTCACGGTAAGTCGCCGGCGCAAACAGGGTGACCCCGGGGATGGTGGCGAGAAACGCCGCGTCAAAAACGCCCTGATGGGTCTCGCCGTCCTCCCCAACCAGGCCCGCGCGGTCGATCCCGAGGACGAAGTGATAGCCGCCGATGGCCCCATCGTGCAGCAGTTGGTCGTAGCCCCGCTGCAAAAAGGAGGAGTAGACCGCAAACACCGGCAGTTCCCCGCCTGCGGCAAGGCCTGCGCAGAAGGTGACTCCGTGCTCCTCGGCGATGCCGACGTCATAAAAGCGCTCCGGGTACTTCTGGGAAAAGCCCTGAAGCCCCGTTCCATATTTCATCGCCGCTGTAACGGCGCAGATGTTTTGATCTTTTTCCGCAAAGCCCATCAAGGCCTTGCCAAAATGAGCGGAGAAGCTGTCCCGGCCGCTGACGTCCGGATTCCCGGAATCCAGCTGGAAGCTGGAGACGCCGTGGTAGGCGTCTGGGTTCTTTTCCGCAAAAACATAGCCCTTCCCCTTAACCGTTTTAACGTGCACCACCACGGGCCTGCCAATGGCTTTGGCCCGGGCAAACACCGCGCAGAGGTTTTCCATGTTGTGGCCGTCCACCGGCCCTAAATATTGAAAGCCGAAATCCTCAAAAAGGGTGGAGTGGTACAGGGCGCTTTTCACCATCCCCCGGGAGGCGTCCAGCAACTTTGCCATGGGTTCCCCCACTCCGGGCATTTTTTTCAGCGTGCGGTTCACCTGGTCTTTTGCGGCAAAATACTCTGGACGGGAACGGATCTTCGCCAGATATTGGGCCAGCGTCCCCACGTTTTGAGAGATGGACATATCGTTGTCATTAAGCACCACAATGATCTTATCGGGATACCGCCCCGCGTTGTTCAGGGCTTCGTAGGCCATGCCGCCGGTAAAAGCGCCGTCGCCGATCACCGCGATGACGTGGCCAGGCTCCCCTTTCAGAGTTTTGGCCCTGGCCAACCCGTTGGCCACCGAAATGGAGGTGGAGCTGTGCCCGGCGATAAAGGCGTCGTGCTCGCTCTCCCCGGGCTTCGGAAAGCCGGAGATCCCGCCCTGGCTGCGCAGGGTGGACATTTGCCCCTGCCGCCCCGTAAGGATCTTGTGGGTGTAGGCCTGGTGCCCCACGTCCCAGACGATCTGATCCACCGGGGTGGAAAACACCCGGTGCAGCGCCACGGTCAGTTCCACCGTACCCAGGTTGGAGGCCAGATGCCCGCCGGTTCTGGAGATGGTTTTTAAAAGCAGATCGCGGATCTCAACACACAAGGCCTCAGTCTGCTTGATATTTAATTTTTTCAGATCCTCCGGTGAGGATATTTTTTCCAGTAAACCCATATTGCCACTTCCCGATGTTTTTTACCGCGCAGGCATGACCATTGCCACCAAAATCCCCAGCAGCGCGCCGCCCAGTACTTCCAGCGGCGTATGCCCCAAAAATTCCTTCAGCGATTTGTCGGGGAGCTTTTCCAGGGTCTCGTCGTCCTCTGTGCTCTCGCTCTCCTCAATAGAAGCGCGAAAGCCGAATACCAGTTTGTTCAGCACCTTTGCCTGTTCCCCAGCGGCGCGGCGCACTCCCATGGCGTCGTACATCACCACACCGGCCACCACAAAAGCGATGGCGAATTCCGGGGAAGCAAAGCCCATCCCCCTGGCGATGGCCACCGTGAGGGAACAGACCAGGGCCGAATGGGAGCTGGGCATCCCGCCGGCGCCGACCATCCGCTCCCAGACGATCTTCCCCTGTACCACATAGGTGAGGACCGTCTTGAGAAGCTGCGCCAAAAACCAGGTTACCACCGCGACGTTGATATAATAGTTTCCTGTGATCGTCTTGCCGAGCGTTACTAAGAATTCCATTGATAACTCCTCAATCTGTTTTGCCGCTATTTCTGTCTTTTGGCCAAAATCCGCGTCAGCTCTTCCATAAAGCCGTCGGAAAAGTCGAACCCCTTTAGGATCGACAACGCCTGGCCGGTGAGGTCATCCGCCAGCCGCCCGGCCCTTTCCAGCCCGTAAAGGGAAACCGTCGTTGTCTTGACATTATCCCGGTCGCTGCCGATGGGCTTGCCGAGGATCTGCTGGTCGCCGGTGACGTCGAGGATATCGTCCACGATCTGAAACGCCAGCCCCAACCGAAGGCCATATTCCCTGGCTTCATCGATCCGGCCGGGCTGCCCGCCCAAAATACATCCGATCACCGGCCCGGCGGAGATCAAGGCCCCCGTCTTCATCCGGTGAATGTCAATCAGGCGCGCTTCGTCGATCTCCCGGCCTTCGCTTTCCAGGTCCAACGTCTGGCCGCCGATCATTCCCAGCACCCCCGCCGCCCCGGCCAGCTCTGACACCGCCGCAAGCACCCGATCTGCCGGAAGCTTTGCCGACGCCGCCACTGCGAAAGCATGGGTCAACAGCGCGTCCCCCGCCAGCAGGGCGTTGGCCTCTCCAAAGCGCACATGGCAGGAGGGTTTGCCCCGCCGCAGGTCGTCGTCGTCCATACAGGGCAGGTCGTCATGGATCAGAGAGTAGGCGTGGATCATCTCCAGCGCCGCCGCAAAAGGCATAGCCGCCTCTTCCGAGACGCCGCAGGCGCCCGCAAATTCCAGCAGCAGGATCGCCCGGATCCGTTTTCCTCCGCCCAAAAGGCTGTAGCGCATGGCGTCTATCACCGCCTGCTGCGGGCAATTGCCAAATTGGAGCGCCCGTTCCAGAGCCTCTTCCACCCGCTGCCGGTATCCGTCCATTTTTTCCTGAAAATCGGTCATTGTTCCATTCCCCCCGCCGGTTGCCCCTCTGCCGCCGCGGTCACTTCCTTTACCCGCAGTTTCGCTTCCTCCAGGGTCTGGCTGCAAAAACGCACCAGGGCGGTCCCTTCTTCAAACAGCGCCAGGGAATCCTCCAGCGTGCTTTTCCCGTCGTCCATCAGCCGCAGGATCTCCTCCAGACGGCCCATGGCGGCCTCCAGCGTCATCTTTTCTATTTCTGTCTTCTTTTTATCCAAAATCAGATCTCTCCTTTAAGAAAACCGTCTCCTTTTCGGTGACCGAGGCCTTGATCCGGCCGTCCTTCAGCCGAAGCTCCAAAAGATCCCCCTCCTGCACCTGCGCCTGCGATGTGACCGGTTCTCCGTTCTTTGAGGCGATGGCATACCCGCGGGAGAGCACCATCAGCGGGCTGAGGGAATGGAGCCGTCCGGCAATGCCGGAAAACCGGTGTTCCAAAACCTCCAGACGGGCGCCCATCCGCTCCCCCATGGCCCTTTGCAGAGATTCAAGGCGGCCGGCCCAGCGGTCGATGGCATAGGCCGGAGAGGACAGCGCCTTGTGGCTGCGATAGCCCTCCACCCGGGCGGAAAGGGTATTGATCTGCGCGTCCAGCCGTTTTTTGATGCGGCCCTCCATTTCCAGCAGGCGCATCTGCACCTCCTGGACATCCGGCGCGGCAAGCTCCGCCGCCGCCGAAGGCGTGGGCGCACGCAGATCCGCGACAAAATCGCAAATAGTAAAATCCACCTCATGGCCAACGGCGGAAATGACCGGCGTGCGGCAGGCGTACACCGCCCGGGCCACCCGTTCATCGTTGAAGCACCAAAGATCCTCCAAAGAGCCGCCGCCGCGCCCGACGATCATAACGTCACACAGGCCCAGGGCGTCCAACTGCCGGATCCCGGCGGCGATATCCTCCGCCGCACTCTCCCCCTGCACCAGGGCGGAGCGCACCAGCACCACCGCCGCCGGATACCGCCGCCGAAGGATGTTGAGGATATCCTGTAGGGCGGCCCCGGTTTTGGCTGTAACCACGCCGATCACCCGGGGATACCGCGGGATTGGCTTCTTCCGGGCGGGGTCAAAGAGCTTCTCGGCTTCCAGCCGCCGTTTGAGCTGTTCAAAGGCCAGGGCCAGCTCCCCCACGCCGTCCGGCTGCATCTCCTTGCAATAGATCTGGTAAACGCCGTCCCGGTCGTATACCGAGACCTGCCCGCGCACCAGTACCGTCATGCCGTTTTCCGGGGTAAACCTGACTTTGGAAGCATATCCGCGGAACATCACCGCACGGATGGAGCATTCCTGATCTTTGAGGGTAAAATAAA
This sequence comes from Oscillospiraceae bacterium, assembly GCA_028689635.1. Classification (GTDB taxonomy): domain Bacteria; phylum Bacillota; class Clostridia; order Oscillospirales; family Ruminococcaceae; genus JALELV01. The sequence goes on along the minus strand of JAQVCU010000008.1, from coordinate 21,976 downwards.
AATGCCCCGAAGCGTACTGCCCCTTAAAGTTGGAGATCTCGCCCTTCAGGGTAATATCGGAAAGGAGGGCGTTTTCGTCCAACAGGCTTTTGATGTACCGATTGCACTGACTGACGGTCAACGGCCTCTGCTGCATGAAAACATCCTCCTTTTGCTATGGCCGGCGCCGGGCGGCCAGCACAGCCACCCCCGCGGCGTTGTCACGGGAAAAATCCGCCTGGCCAAATACGCCGCCGAAGCGTTCCATCCGCCCGCGGATGATACTGTTGGAGAGAACACCCCCTGCGTAAAGCAGCGCCCGGCCCGGGTATTGCTCCCGCACCCGTTCTGTCATGGCGGCCAGGGCCGCATAGACGCTGTCCAGGCAAAAGCGTGCCACATCGCAGGGCGCTTCTCCCTTTGCCAGCCGGTCCCGGCATTGGTTCTGCAGCCCGGAGAGAGAACAATCCGCCCCTTTCATCGAAGGGCGCGGGTCGTACACCTTGCCGCTTTGTAAGGCCAGCTGTTCCAGTGCCCTCCCCGCCGGGAAAGGGATCCCCAGCATTGCGCCCACCCGGTCTACGGCCTGTCCCGCTTTTAGATCCAGCGAACCCGCTATTTGGCGGACCGACAGCCCTTCCTTGCCCGGGGAAGCCAGCACTGCCTCTGTGGTGCCTCCGGAGAGATGAAACGCGATCAGTTCCTGCTCCAGCAGTTCCAACCGCCCGGCGGAATAAAGGGCCGCCGCAATGTGCCCCTCCTGGTGGGAGGTACAAAAAAGCGGGACACCCAGCGCCGCAGCCGCCGAGGCCGCCGCGCTCTCCCCCGCCAAAAAACAGGGCATGTAAGAGCCCTCTAAAGGCCGGGGACGGACAGAGACCCCCACCGCGCCCACTTTAGCGCCGGGCGCTTGGGCAAAAAGCTGCTCCATCAGCTCCGGCAGGGCTTTTACGTGGGCAAACACGGCGTCGCTCTGACGCAGGCCCATCTCCCCCTCTTTAACCGGCAGCAGGCGCTTGGCCTGATACATTTCGCCGCTTTGGGGGCGGTAAAGCGCCGTGGAGGTGGTGTAATTGCTGGTGTCGATCCCCAGCACCCAGCTCATTGCGCCGCGTCCTCTTCGCCGGCGGGTTCCAGGGCAGAAGGCTCCTGTTCGGGGACGGCCTGCACGCCTGCCTCTTCCCCTCCCATGCCTCGGTACACCGCGCCCAACACGCCGTTAACAAAAGCGGAATCCTCTTCGCCGCCAAACTTTTTGGCCAGCTCCACCGCCTCGTTGATGGAGACGCTGGCGGGGATCCCATCTTCAAACATAAGCTCGCACACCGACAGGCGCAGGATCGCCAGAGCCACCCGGGAAATGCGGTTTTTCTTCCACTTTTTGGAATATTTTTCGATCTGTGCGTCCAGCAGCACCACCTGCTCCGTAGCCTTGGCGGCCAGGGCGCGGGCGAAGGGATCCACCTCGATATCCCGCCCTTCTACGGCGTTGGCGATCACTTCGTCAATGGGCGTCTGCTGAAAGGAGTATTCAAATAGGAGCACAAAAGCCTGTTCACGGGCTTCACGTCTGGTCATGGGCTACCTCCGGCAATTTTTGATTGGCGGCGGGCAGCGCCCGCCGGGTCCGTATTCTGTTGCGGCAAGGCCCCGCCCCGCCAAAAACTTAAAGGTAAAATATGCCTCCCCCAAAGGGAGGCATATCCTCAGGCCTGAGCCGCTTCTTCAAAATCGATCCCTACGACGAAAACATTGACCTTCGCCACAACGATCCCGGTCATATTCTGCACTGCGTCCTTTACGCTGCGCTGGATCTGCTCTGACACCACAGGGATTTTTGCCCCGTAGCGGAGGTTGACGTAAACGTCGATCGCCGCCACGTCATCGGTAAGCTCGATGCGGATGGATTTTTCCGTAGTGGCGTGACGAATAAAACGCTTGATGTTTCCCGGGGCCGCGGCCATAGAAGCCACGCCGTCAATTTCACGGGCGGCAAAGCTGGCGATGGTTGCGATCACCTCGTGGGAGATCTTAAGGTTTCCGATGGGTTCTCTCATCGGTTTTTCCATTGAAAAGCCCTCCTTTTTAAAGACAGATCCAAAAAAGCCCGGCCCAAAGCAAAAAAGCGGAGCCGGGCCGCCCCGTGACGCCGGGTGCGCAGGCTGTGTCCGCACCGGCGCGGACAAAAGAAAATGGTATAATAACTGCCCGACAGTTATTATACCATTTTTGACGCCTCGCCTGCGGCGATGGGTGGTCATCCCATTTCCGCCTTGCATCCATGGTATAATAAACGCTTAGGTTTATTATACCATAAATAGCGAAAGACACAACCTTTTCTGCGAATTTTGACCCATCTTCACGCCTTATATCGCAAATTTATACAGTATTTTCCCGCTGGATACATTCCTCCGCTATTTGGCTTCCGTAATCGAAATATCGTCTGCCCCGGCGCCGGTCTCCGCAATGAGGATATCCTTGATCTGGGCCACCTCTTCCTTCAGCAGCCCTCCGGTTTTGATCACGGCGTCCACCCGGCCGCCATCAATGTAGACCAGGCAGTCGGAGAAGCCCTTGGCCCTGAGCATGCTTTCGATTTTCCCCTCGGTCTCGATGGCCTGTGCCACGGCGTTGGCCTGAACGGCCAGTTCCGCCTTCTGCTCGTCGCTGAGAGACGCGTCCTGAAACATCTGGGTCAGCGTTTCCACAGCTTCGTCCCGGGTCTTTTGCCGCGTGACGCGTGCCTCGCTAAAAAAGGCGCCGGAGGCTCCTGCTTCCACCTCGCCCCCCTCTTCGGGGGCTTCCACAAATTCAGCGTCCCCGTAATTTCTGCCCTCCTCCAGGGCGCCGCTTACGGCAAAGCCGCCGTCCTGCGCCGAAAAGCTCCAGTTGAGATACACCGCAATGCCCAGCGCCAACACCAGCGCCGCCAGGACAATGTGCCTTTTTCCCAAAATCATGTTCACCTGCGTGGCCTCCTTGCTGTTTTGTTAAAAATGGATATCGGGGCGGTTTCCGGCGTCCATCCAAAAAGGGGGGACGGCCCGCCGCTATCCCTCCAGCTGCGTCACGCAGACGCGGCTGGAGCTCACCCCCAAGGCGCAGGTCACCGCCTCGGTCACCCGCTCTACCACCTCCATATCTCCGGCGCCCCGGCAAACCACCACCACTCCCTGGATCACCGGCTCCCGTTGGGTGCGCACCAGGGGCTCCTGCTGTCCGTCTGCGCCTTCGATGAGGATCAGCTTCTGCTGAGAATTATCCTTTTCCCGCAGGGTCTTGACCCCGTTTTCCCCATAATCCTGCGTGGTATCGGTGTTTTTGATCTCCTCGTGGGCGTAGACCAGTTCCGTCCCGCTTTCCAGCGTTACCCATACCCGGGCTTCGCCCACGCCTCGGATGCTGGTGACCAGGGCCAGCAGCCTCTCCTCCAGGGCCTGGGCATATTCCCCGTCTGCCGCCGAAGCCTGCACTGCGTTTTCCGGCGGGGCCTGGCGGCGGGGCCAGATCTCCGAAAGCAGGATCAGGGCGATCCCCAGGATCCCCGCCGCCAGGATCCATCGGATCCGTTTTTCCCCGCCGGTATTTTTCCAAAACCTATCCCACAGGTCCTTTAGCTGGATCATTTTTCCCCTCCTGCAACTCCTCCGGCTCCCGCCAACGCAGCTGCGGCGGCATGCCCAGCAGCTGTTCCACTCTGCCGGAGATCTCGCCGCTTTTCCCGATCTCCTCTGTTGGGAGCAGGATCACAAGCTGTTCTATATATATGCCCCCGCCGTCATTCTCATGAATCACGGCGGAAATTTCCGCCCCGGCAACGCCCATGGCCGCCAAATCCTCCCGGACAAGTTCTTCGGCGCGGCGGGCAACCAGCTCCGCCGTCTGCCTTTCCACCACCTGCAAAAGCGCCTGCTCTTCCCAAGCGGGGTCCGGCTCCGGTTCCAAAAGCCACTCCGGCGCCCCCCGGGCCACCGAAAGCAGCGGCAGGGCCATGGCGCAAAGAAAAAAGACGCTTACAACCACGCGGTAGACCTTTTGCATATTCCCCGGCGGCGACAGGAGGTGGGCAAGGCTGCCTGCCAGCTCCGCCGCGCACACCGCCGCCGCCCAGCTTTTGATATCTGCCATCCGATCCTCCTTTATCCCCCCGACACCGTCAACAGGACGATGGTGAGCGTTATGATAAACAGCAGCCCCAACACCAGGGTAATGGAAAGCAGCAGCCCCAGGGCCGCCGCCGTCCCCCGCAGCACCTTCGAGATTTTTTCCGCCCCCGCCAGATCACCGGCCAGGGCGGCCGCCTGCAGCGCCCCATACCAGGCGGCGATCTCCAAAAGCACCGGCACGAAGGTCAAGGCCCCTACGGCAACTCCATAGGCGCCCACCCAGCCTTTGAGCATCCTCAAACACCCCTGGGCGGTGGTCAATGCCTCGGAGAGGGAACCGCCCACCACCGGCACAAAACTGCCGATCAAAAATTTGGCCGTCTTGTAGGCCATGCCGTCCCCGCCGCCCGCCACCATGCTCTGCAATCCCAGGATCCCCACATAGACCGTCAGCGCAAAGCCCAGCGCTCAACTGACCGCCGTCTTGACAGCTTTGGCCAGCGCTTCCAGATGCAGGCCCGGCGTTAAGGAAGCCGCAAAACAAAAAGCGAGATAAATGCGCACAAAGGGCGTCAACGCCCCGGCGGCAAACTGTCCCACCAGTTGAGACGCCGCAAACAGCAGCGCCCGGTACGCCCCCGCCGTCACCGGCTACCCGCCTGCGGCAACGACGCCGCTGAACACCGGGACAAAGGCCGTCATGAACCGGGAACATTCCTCAATGGCGGCGGCCGCCTGCTCCACGCAGAGGAGCACCGGGCGCAGCACCGCGCCGGTTACGCACAGCACCGCCACGGCATGGAACACAAGGTCAAGATCCCGGCTGCCGAAAGAGAGCTTCAGCCCATCCACAAAAGCGCAGAGGAGCACCACCCCCAGCAGGATCCCCAGCAGCCGCAGGGGCGCGCCCACCCTCTGCGCCGCTATTTCTCCCAGAGCCTTGCAAAGATCCCGCGGCGTAAGCTCCAGCAGGCTCCGCCAGTCCTCCAGCCCGATCTCCAGCTCGTCCAGGATCTCCCTCGCCGCCAGGGGCGCCGCCTCTTCCAATTCTCCCGCGCCGGAAGCCTCCATCTGTTCCTCCAGCAACCGGTCGAGCTCTTCCTCCCCGGTTTGTTCCGCCCGGGCCGGCAAAGCCAGGGCCATTGCCAGCAAAAGGAGCAGGATCCAGGGCGTCAGTCGTCTCATTTTATCCTCCCACCAGGGTTGTCACCAGGGCCAGCAGGCTTTGGAAGAGGGGCAGGCTGACGGCCAGCACCCCCGCCTTTCCCGCCAGCTCCACCTTTGTGGCAATGGCGGTTTCCCCCGCGTCCCGGCAGGCGTCCCCCGCCAGCTGCGTCAAAAAGCAGATCCCAAGGCTTTTGATGAGCACCTCTGCGTATTCCACCGGCAGACCGGCGTTCTCCATCAGCAGCCGCAACTCCTCAAACACCGGCGACAGCCCGGACATGACCCCCAGAAAGATCACCACGCCGGTTCCCAGGGAAACCGCCGGAGCGTACTCCGGGCGATACTGCCTGAGCAGGACAGCCAGCGCCATTCCCACCACGCCGACGCCCAAAAAGGTCATCATCCCAGCGCCCCCTTACAGCCCGAACACGGTTTTGACCGTCTCGAAAAGGTCGCTGATCTGGTGGATCAGCATCATCAGCACCACGATCAGCCCGGCCAGGGTGGTCATCATCGCCTGCTCCTCCCGGCCGGAGCGGATCAGCACCTGGTTGAGCACCGCCACGATGATGCCGATGGCGGCAATTTTAAAGATCAGATCGACTTCCACCCTTTTCCGCCTCCCCCGGCCGTTTGATTACCACAGCAGGATCACCGCAAAAGCCCCGCCCAAAACCCCTAAGGTCCCGTACAGGCGGCCCAAGCTGTTTTGCCGCTCCCAGGCTTCCTCCCGCTGGCGCTCCAGCACGGCCCGGGCAAGGCGAAGCTGCTCCAGCTGGCTTTCCAGATCCGCCGCGCCTAAAAAATCGCCCCATTGCCGAAGGCAGCCGGTATCCTGCGGCGAAAGGGCCAGGCGCTTTTCTTCTTTTTCCACCGCCTGCACCCAGGCCTGTGGAAAAGGGACCCCCTGCCGGACGGCTTCGGCGTCCTCCCGCGTTCCCAGCTCGTCGCAGACGATCACATCTGGCCCCAAAGTCCGCACCGCCATGGCGATCCCCTGGGGCTTGGAAAACCCGTCCAGAACATCGGTACAAGGGCCCACGTCGTTTTGCGCGGCGCCAGCGCATACCGCCGCCAACTCCCCCCGCTCATCCACCATAGCCACCTTGCAGACGCTCCCGCCCAGGCCTTCGCTTAGCTGCCGGGCCAGATCCCGCAGCACGGTGGTTTTTCCAGAGCCGGGCGGCCCCGCCAGCAAAAGTCCCCCGTGGGCGGCGGAAAATTCCTTCAGCGCCTGGGTGCCCGCCCCAAAGATCTCCCTGGCGATGCGGATGTTGAGGGAGGAGATGTCCCTCATCCCCGCAGCGGCCCCCTCTCCCGCCACCCGGGTGCCGCAGATCCCCGCCCGGTGTCCGCCCCGCAAGGTGACAAATCCCTCCCGGATCTCATTTTGATGGGTATGGATCGAATAGCCGCAGATCATGCGGAAAGCGGCGGATAGGAGTTCTCTGGTCACCTGCATGATACCGTCCTTGGGCGACGCCGTCAGTTTCCCCTGTTCCGTCAAAAAAAGCTCCCGGCCCCCCAGGCTCAGATGGACGGGGCCCTGGAGCCTCAGGCGGATCTCCCGCACCTGCTTCTGGATCTCTACCGGCAGGATCGCCAGCCGTTCCGCAATGGGCGGCGGCAGCATGGAGGCCGCCTGCAAAAAACGCTGCTGCATCTGTTCCAATCGTCTTCGCTCCTTTTTTGTCTCCGGCGGCTCCCGCCGCCGGGGGATGGATCGGGTTGTCCCCTGACCTATCTATATGGGGCCGCGCCGCGGTTTAGAACATGTCCGCTTCCCCGTCCGGCGGGCAAAAAAAGGCCCGGGCAGGCAAAGCCTGTCCGGGCACTTACGATATTCTGTTATTTTCTCAGCACCACAACGTCCTTGCGGGGAACCTCTTTATAGGGGCCGTCCGCAAAGCCCAGGGCCAGGGAACCCAGCACCGCGTGCTCCGGCGGGACGCCCAGCTCTGTGAGCAGCTCCCGGACTTCCCGGTCGTCCCGGGTACGGGTGACGCCGTGGATCCAGCAGGAGGCCGCGCCCAGTTCATGGGCTTCCAGCATCATGTTGCCCAGGGCCAGCGCGCAGTCCGCCGCCGCCGTAAAAACATCCTCCGGGGCGGAGACCATCACCAGGGTCGGGGCATGGTAGAAAAAGGAGCCGCGCTCCTGCGCACCCATGGATTTGAGCACCGTTTTGTCCAGACGGGCCAGGTTCTCCGGGCTTTGCACCACGGTAAACTGCCAGGGCTGGCGGTTCATCCCGCTGGGGGCCCAAAGGCCCGCTTTGAGGATCAGGCCCAGCTGCTCTTCCGAAAGCTGTTTGGCGCTATAGCTGCGGCAGCTTCTACGGGTAAGGATATTTTCCATCACTGCGCTCATTTTTTCTGCTCCTCCTGCTCCGGCTGGGCAGCCCGGGCAGGGTTGCGCAGCGCCTGACGGGTGGTATGGACGTCGCTGAGGGATTTGCTCAGCGTGTCCTCGGTGTTTTTCAGGATGGTATCCACAAATTCCTGGGTGGCCTGCCGCATCTCACGGGATTTCATCCGGGACTGAGCCAGGATCTCCTCGGCGCGGGCTTTGGCCTGTTTGCTGATCTCCGCTTCCGACACCAGATATTTGGCGCGCTCCTCCGCTTTGCGAACGATGGAATCCGCCTCGTTTTTCGCCACATTGATGATCTCGGTGCGGTCGGAGACGATCTGCTTTGCCTGCTTGATCTCGTTGGGGATGTTCAGGCGGATGTCGTCGATCAGATCCCGCACCCGTTCCTCGTCCACTACGCAGCGTCCGCCGGTAAGGGGCAGGTTCCAGGCCCGATCCAGCATGTCGTCCATTACGTCAAGGATTTCGTCGATGTTCATGTTCCGTTCCTCCTGTATTCCAATGGGCCTATCCCCGTTATTCAGGGGCACAGCCGGTTTTTCACTTCTCTTACGATCTGCTCCGGCAGAAAATCGGAGATATCCCCGCCGAACTGGGCGATCTGCTTGACGATGCTGGAGCTCAGATACATGTTTTCCGCGGCGGTGGTCAAAAACAAGGTGTCCGCCTCGGGGTTCAGCTTTTTGTTGGCCAGGGCCATCTGAAACTCGTATTCAAAATCCGATACCGCCCGCAGGCCTTTGACAATGGCCACAGCGCCTACGTCGCGGACGTAATCTGCCAGAAGGCCGGAATAGGTCTCCACCTCCACGTTGAGCAGATCCCCCGTCACCCGGCGGATCAGGGACATGCGCTCTTCCTTGGTAAAGCTGGGGGTCTTGGCGGCGTTGGTCACCACCAGCACGATCACCCGGTCAAACAGCCTGCTCGCCCGCGTGATGATATCGAGATGCCCCTTGGTCACCGGGTCGAAACTTCCCGGGCAAACAGCGGTTTTCATGGCATTACCCCTATTCTTCGTTTTCCGGACGGCGGTAAAAATGGACCTTCGTCTTGCTGTAGCGTTTCACCCTGGAGAGCACAAACCCTCCCACCGCCTCTGGCAGCTCTTCACCGCGGTCGGTCTCACAGATGATGACGCCCCTGTCCGACATCCGCTCCGCCACATGGGGAAGCACCGCCGCCACCAGGCCTTGCCGGTAGGGCGGATCCAGAAACGCGATATCGAAGGTCTCGTCGCTGGACTGGATATAGGAAACGGCGTCCATGGCCAGCACACGGCCCTTCTCCTGGAAGCCGCAGGCCTCCACATTGCCGCGCACCGCCTCTAAACAGATCCTGGCGTTTTCTACAAACACGGCGCTGGCGGCGCCGCGGCTGAGGGCCTCCAGGCCCATCTGTCCCGAACCGGCGAACAGATCCAGCACCCGTGCGCCCGGAACTTCAAAATGAACAGCGGAAAAAACCGCCTCTTTTACCATCTCGGTGGTGGGCCGGGCCGTCAGCCCCTCCGGGGCGGTCAGTTTGCGGCCTCTGGCGGAACCGGTAATAATTCTCATGGCTTCCATCCTCATCGATACAGATCGATCTGCTTTCTCTAATAATATTATTATCGGGCAATCCCCGAAGCTTGTCAACACTTTTCCTTTACTCCGCCTCTTTCAAATACCGGTGAAGGGCTTCGGCCGCCGGACGGGTCATCCCCGGGGTTTCCTGAAGTTCCTCCACCGTAGCGCTTTGGATGGCTTTCAGGGTCTTAAACCGGCGGTAAAGTTCCCGGGCACGGGCGGGGCCGATACCGGGGGCGCGGGTAAGGGTCAGCTCCAAAGCGCCCTTGCGGTGTTTGGAACGGGAGTAACTGATGGCAAACCGGTGCACCTCGTCCTGAATGCGGGTCACCAGATCGAACGCGCTTTTTTGGACGGAAATGGCGATCTCCCCTCCGTCCCCGGCGATGGCCCGGGTGCGATGCCGGTCGTCCTTTACCATGCCAAAAAGGGGAATGGCAAAACCCATGGCGTCCAGCACCGGCTTTACCGCCGCCACATGCCCCCTGCCGCCGTCCAGCAGGATCAGATCCGGCAGCCGGCCAAAGCCCCGGCCGGTTTCCCGCTCCTCTTCATAATGGGAAAACCGCCGGGTGATGACTTCCCGCATACAGGCGTAATCGTCGGGGGCCGCGCGGCCGTCAATGTTGAATTTTTTATATGCGTCCCGGCAGGGCTTCCCGTTTTCAAAAGCCACAATGCCCGCCACCATCGTCCCCGTGCCGATGTTGGAGATATCGTAGGCCTCGATGTACACCGGGGGCTGCGGCAGCCCCAGCAGCCGCGCCAGCTCATCCAGCGCCGCCACATCCCGGTTGCTGCGGGAGGTCTCCTGGGCCAGGCGCTGGGCGGCGTTGTTCATCGCCATCTCCACCAGACGGGCGTTATCCCCCCGCTGGGGAAGGTTGATGGAGACCTTTCTCCCCGCCTTTTGGGTAAACAGGCGCTCCGCCAACTCCCGGTCCTCCACCTCGCCGTCCACCGAAATGATCCGGGGAATATCGGCGTCGTAATACCCGGTGAGGAATTCCAGACGGATGGCGGAGAGTTCCCCCGCCTCCTGCAGCAGGAAGTCCTCCTTATCCACCAGCCGTTCCGCACGGAATTTGAGGATCGCCGCCGCGGTCATGCGGTCTGTTTGGGCAAAGGCCACCACATCCTGTTCCGGCGTTTTAGAAAACACCACCTTCTGGTGCTCCGTGATCCGCTGGATGGCCTGGATACGGTCCCGATAGCCGGCAGCCTTTTCAAATTCCAGGGATTCGCTGGCCTGCTCCATCAGCCCGGTCAGGCGTTCGATGGCCTTGCTGGAACCACCGCGGATAAAATCCAGCGCCTGGGAGACCCGTTCCCGGTACTCCTCCAAAGAGACCCTTCCCCGGCAAACGCCCATACATTGTTTGATATAAAAATTCAGACAGGGGCGGCCTTTTTTAAAATCCTGCGGGAAGCGGCGGGTACAGGTGGGCAGCTGAAACGCCCTGTTTGCCTCTTCCACCGTCTGGCGCACCACATAGGAGGAGATATACGGCCCAATGTAGCGGGCTCCGTCCTCCTGCAGCTGCATGGCCGCCTGAAGACGGCTCCAGCCCTCCGGCTGGGTCACCTTGATGTAATGATAGCCCTTATCGTCCTTGAGCAGGATGTTGTATTTTGGGGCATACTGTTTGATCAGGCTGCACTCCAGCACCAGGGCTTCAAACTCGCTGTCGGTGACGATGGTATTAAAGTCGTAGACGTTCTCCACCATGCGGTAGACCTTCTCCGTGTGCTTTTCCACGCTGCGGAAATAGCTGGAGACGCGGTTGCGCAGGGCTTTGGCTTTGCCCACATAAATGATCTTTTCGCTTTTGTCCCGCATCAGGTAGACGCCCGGCTCCTTGGGGAGCAGCTTTACCTTATCGCGCAGGTATTCCAGCCGTGGATTGTCCATATCCAGCCCTCCGCCCTTGATTGGCAGTATCGTGCAAATAAGAACCACCGGCCGCGCCGCGTTGGCGCAGCTTGCCTTTGCCGCTTTTTCGGCGGACAGTTCCCGGAAGCTCCCGCACCGGGCGGTTGGCTCCCCTTATACAAAAATGCGCCGCCATACACGGCGGCGCATTTGATGGGTTCCTGCAAAAATTATTCGGCGAAGCCGGATTCGACCAGCTTGACCAGGCCTTCCACCGCCTGCTCCTCGTCTGCGCCGTCGGCGATCACGCGGATCGTGGTGCCGCCTACAATGCCCAGGGACAGCACGCCCAAAAGGCTTTTGGCGTTTACTCTGCGCTCATCCTTCTCCACCCAGATGGAGGATTTGTATTCATTGGCTTTCTGAATAAAAAAAGTGGCGGGACGGGCGTGAAGACCGACCTGGTTCTGCACCAATACATCTTTAACAAACATTTTCATACTCTCCTGATTCTCAAACTTAATGTCCCATATTCTGCGAACAGTAACCTTCAACTATTGTTTATTATATCATACCCGGGCAGTTCGTCAACGCACTGTACCCATCTTTCTCTTCTTTTCGAGCCAAATTCTAAACCTTTTCCAGTTGCGGAGTGGTTGTCAGGGGCTCGTTTGTGCATAATTCCCACTATTTTTTCCACATTAACAGCATATTAAACAGGACGGGAACCAGCAAAGATGGCAGAGTATCGGCGGTTTTGATCTTGCTGCCGCAGGCAAAGTTAAATCCGATGCAAAGCAGCAGCGCGTAACCTACCATAGAGATATCATTTAACATCGCGGCCGAAATATACGGCTCCAGCATCCCGGCAAAAAGGAAGATCGACCCCTGGTAGATAAAAACCGAGACGGCGGAGAAAGCGACGGAGATCCCCATGGCGGCGGCCGCTACCACCGAAATGGTGGCGTCCATAATGGCCTTGGCCACCAGGGTGCTGGGGTCGCCCCGAAGGCTGTCGTTGATGGCGCCGATAATGGCCATTGCCCCGGTGCAGTAAAGGATGGACGAGCTGACAAAACCTTTGGCAAAACCCTGAAAATGGAATTTTCGCTCCACCCAGCCGCCCAGCCCGGCCAGCCGTTCTTCCAGGCGCAGGGCGCTGCCCAAAAAGGTGCCCGCCACCACGCTGGCCAGCAGCAAAAGGCCGCCTTGGGAAACCAGCGTCCCGTCCGCCTCCACATGGAACATAGAGCTGATGATCCCATTGAAGCCAAAGATCAGGATGGTGATCCCCATCAGTTTATTCACCGTCTCCATCGAGGAAACGTTGATGCGCTTTTTCAGCAGCGCGCCCAAAAGGGAACCGACGATAATTCCCCCGGCGTTGACGACCGTACCCAGCATAAATCCGCGCCCTTCCTCCGGCGGCGCTCCAAAGGCGCCTTTTCCTGCTTCACATTATAGCGGCGAACGGGGGAAAACGCAACAGACAAAACCGCAGACAAAGGGCCGGAAAGGGGCTAAAATAAACGTTCCCTTCGCGTTTGGCGGGCGGATCAGGACCCTTCGCTCCTGTTTTTCCGCCCTCGCGGGACGATAGGCAGGCCTCCCATGGGCCGCTCTGCCTTTTCCCTTCCGCGGCCTGTCAACTGCCGAAGAGACCTGCAAAAAAGCGGGGCCCGCGTTTTTCCGCAGGCCCCGCCGCTAATTTTAAAAACAGTTACGCCCCAGGGGCCGCGCCGGAGAGATTTTCCTCCCGCCAGGCGGCAAGCTCCCGCCACAGGGAGGCTGGGGCCAGGTAGCACCGGGGGCTTCCCATCCGTTTTTCGGTCTGCGCCCAGATCACCGTGTTTTTCTCCCCCATGCCGATGACGAGCGTCACGCCCTCCTCGCCGTAATCCAACACGATGCCCTGCGGTTTTTCCACCCCGCCGGTTTTCTGCCAAGACAACGCGTCCACCAGCCGGGCCGCCTGCGCAGATTGTTCCCCGTCCAACAAAACGCCGTCCATGGAGACCGGCAAAGACCTTTCCGCGCACCGGCGGATGTATTTATCCGCCCCGGTCAGGTTTCCTCCCGTCCCCCAGAACAACACCGCCGCCGCTGCCGCCAGCAAAACGGCCAGAACGATCCAGAGCCATTTTCCTTTTTTGTTCAGCGGCTCTATGACGATGACCTTTTCGTTTTTCCGGTAGATCCGATGGATCCTCAGCATGCGCAGTCCTCCGTCCGGACGGTGCCGCCCGGCGTTATTCTCCAAATATCTTCTTCATCTGACGGAAGTTTTGCTCCCGGCGGCGTTCGGTCTCCTCGTCGTCCACCCGGAAAGTTCCGTCCGCTTCCCGCGTCAGGCAGTCCCCTTCCCGTATTCTCTCCGGCAGAAGATCCCTGGGCAGGTTCTCCATGTTGTCCCCGTGCTCGCAGACGGCGAAACGGCCCTCCAGCCGGTCGATCACCCAATAGTCCATAATCGTCCTCCTCACTTGGCGATGGCTACGGTAATGTCCGTGCCGTCGCTTTGAAACGTAATGGCTCCCTGCAGGTCGGTCCGGTAATATTCGATGCCCATTTTATCCAGCCGCTCGACGGTCTCGGCGTGGGGATGCCCGTAGTCGTTGTCAAGGCCGCAGGTGATGGCGGCGTACCGGGGCTTTACCGCGTTCAAAAAGCTTTGGCAGCTGCTGGTGCTGCTGCCGTGGTGTCCCAGCACCAACACGTCGGCGGAAAGATCCGCGCCGGAAGCGACAAGATCCTCTTCGGCGTCCTTTTCCGCGTCCCCCGTCACCAGAAAGGCCGTGGAACCGTAGACGACGCGGGACACCACCGACCAGCTGTTGAGATCGTCGTAGCTGTCCACCGGCCCTTCCACGATCAGCACTGCGCCGCTGCCCAGGTCGTATTGCATACCGGGCTGGGCATAGGTGGCTTTGCAGCCGCCATCCTCAATGGCCGCAAGCATTTTGGTATAAGCAGAGGTGGTAGGCGTCATGCTGCGGGGCAGCTTCGGCATGATCACTTCGTCAGCGGGAATTGCTTCCAGCACGCCTGCCATGCCGCCGATGTGGTCGGCATGAGGATGGGTGGCAATGACCAGATCCAGCTTTTTCACGCCGCATTCTTCCAGATAGCTGATGATCCCCGGGGCCTCGCCCTTCTCCGCAGCGTCGATGAGGACGTTTTTCTCTTTGGTCTGGATCAGCACGCTCTCGCCCTGCCCCACGTCCAGCACCCGCATGACCACGGCGTCCCCGTCCGTTTTGGGCGGCGTGTCTGTCAATTCCGCCGCGCCGAACAGCTCGCTCCAGCTTGGGATCCACTCCGCGCCGGTAAGCTCTCCAACGCTGACCACCAGGCACAGTACCACAAAAGCGATGATCCCGATCAGTTTTTTCTGCGATAATTTTTTGCGTCTTGCCGCCATTCAGCGTTTCCTCCCGATGTCTGTTTTTTTCTTCTGCCGCCCAGAGCCGCTGTAACGGCTCTTTTTCACTGCCGCCGCGGGAGCGGGGGCGGCTTTCCGGCTGCCCGGCTCCGGCGGGATCAGGCACTGCGCCCCCGCGCCGATGAGATCCTCCCGGCCGGCGGCCCGCAGAGCCTGCGCCACCAACCGACGGTTTTCCGGCCGGTAATATTGCAGCAGCGCCCGCTGCATGGCTTTCTCTGAAGGGTCTTTTGGCACATACACCGGCTCCATGGTAAACGGATCCAGCCCCGTATGGAACATGCAGGTGGATACCGTCCCCGGCGTGGGGTAAAAATCCTGCACCTGTTCCGGCCGGACGTTGTGCCGTTTGAGATACAGCGCCACCGTAACGGCGTCCTTCATGGTGGAGCCCGGGTGGGACGACATCAGATAGGGCACCAGGTACTGCTCCTTGCCCACCTTTTTGGTAAGCTCGTAGAACTTTTTGGAAAAGCGGTCGTAAGTTTCGATATGGGGTTTGCCCATTTTATCCAGCACAGGGGCGGAGCAATGTTCCGGCGCCACCTTCAGCTGTCCGCTGACGTGGTATTTCACCAGCTCTTCAAAGAACGCCCCGTTTTTGTCCTCCATCAGGTAGTCAAAGCGGATTCCGGAACGGATGAACACCCGCTTTACTCTGGGCAGAGCCCGCAGGCGGCGCAACAGCTCCAGATATTCGGAATGATCCGCTTCCAGGGCGGGACAGGGCCGCGGCGCCAGGCACTTTTTCCCTTTGCACAGGCCCGCTTTCAGCTGTTTTTGGCAGGAGGGGCGGCGGAAATTTGCCGTAGGCCCGCCCACATCGTGGATATAGCCTTTAAACCGCGGGTTCCGCGTCATTTTCTCCGCCTCCCGCAGGACGGAATCCATACTGCGGCAGGTGACCCGGCGTCCCTGGTGGCTGGCAATGGAACAGAAATTGCAGTTGCCAAAACAGCCGCGGTTGTGGATGATGGAAAACTCCACCTCCTCAATGGCGGGCACGCCGCCCACCTTTTCGTAGGAGGGATGATAATATTTTTCATAGGGGAGCTCGAACACCCGGTCCAGCTCCTCCTGCTCCAGGGGAAGCGCCGGCGGGTTTTGCACCAGATAGCGCTCGCCGTGCTTTTGGATCACCGTCTGGCCGCTGATGGCGTCCTGCTCGTTAAACTGCGTGAGAAACGCCTTGGCATAGCTTTGGCGGTTTTCCGCCACCTTTTCATAGGAAGCGCAGGAAAGAGCCCCCGGAATGGACGGCGGCTGTGGCGAGAGATAACAGGTGCCGCGGATATCCGTCATGGAAGCGATATCCTCCCCCGCCGCCAAACGGCGGGCGATCTCCAGGGTCTGGCGCTCCCCCATGCCGTAGGAGAGCAGATCCGCGCCGGAATCGACAAGCACCGAGGGACGCACTTTGTCGTCCCAGTAGTCGTAGTGGGCAAAACGCCGCAGGGAAGCTTCCAGGCCGCCGATGATCACCGGCACCCCGGGATAGCATTCCCGCGCTTTTCTGGCGTACACCGTCACGGCGCGGTCGGGGCGCAGCCCCGCCTTGTTTCCCGGCGAATAGGCGTCGGTGCTGCGGCGGCGGCGGGCCGCCGTATAATGGGCCACCATGCTGTCGATGTTGCCGCCGTTGATGAGAAAGCCCAGTTTAGGCTGTCCAAACACCATAAAATCCCGTCCGCTGCGCCAATCCGGCTGGGCGATGATCCCCACCCGGTAACCTTCGTCTTCCAGCAGCCGGGAAAGGATCGCCATGCCAAAACTGGGGTGATCCACATAGGCGTCCCCCGTCACACAGGCAAAATCCACCGCGTCCCAGCCGCGCTCTTCCATCTCTTTTTTGGATATGGGCAAAAATCCCGACATGTTTCCTCCTCATCGGGCCGAAAAAAGCGCCGCGCGCCTTTTCTTCGGCGTCATATCTCCTCGGGGACTCCTTCGGAATCCTGCCGCATTTTCATTTCCAGCCACTGCTGGCGGGTGATGAGCACCTGCCGGGGACGGCTGCCTTCAAAGGGGCCTACGATCCCCCGCTCTTCCATGGCGTCCACCAGCCGTGCCGCCCGGGAGTAACCCAGCTTAAACTTTCTCTGCAGCAGGGAGGTAGAAGCCTGTCCCAGCTCCACCACGCATTCGATGGCGGCGGGCAGCAGGTCGTCCTGATCGTCGAAGCCCCCGCCGTCCTGGCCCTTGCCGGAACCTTTTTCCTGAGCGGCCTGCCGCTCGATCTCCTGAAGGATCTCGTCGTCATATTCCGCTTTGGCTGTGCCCTTGATAAAGGCCGTGACCTTTTCCACTTCTTTATCGCTGACAAAACAGCCCTGGATCCGAACCGGCTTGCTCTGGCCCATGGGCAGGAACAGCATATCGCCCTTGCCCAGCAGCTTTTCCGCCCCTCCGGCGTCCAAAATGGTTCTGGAATCCACCTGGGAGGATACGGCAAAGGCAATGCGGCTGGGGATGTTGGCCTTGATCACGCCGGTGATGACGTCCACCGAAGGCCGCTGGGTGGCGATGACCAGATGCATGCCTGCGGCGCGGGCCATCTGGGCCAGGCGGCAGATGGCGTCCTCCACCTCGTTCTGGGCGGCGATCATCAGGTCGGCCAGCTCGTCGATGATGATGACCACCTGGGGCAGGCGGGCAAGGCCGCGCTCCGGCTGCTCCTGGGCCAGCTCATTGTAACCGCGGATATCCCGCACGCCGTTATCCGCAAACTTCTTGTAGCGGCCCAGCATCTCGCTCACCGCCCAGTTAAGGGCTCCCGCCGCTTTGCGCGGATCGGTGACCACCGGCACCAGCAAATGGGGGATCCCGTTGTAGACGCCCAGCTCCACCACCTTGGGGTCCACCATCAAAAGGCGCACCTCATCAGGGGTTGCCTTATACAAAATACTCATGATGATCGAGTTGATGCACACCGATTTACCGGAACCCGTGGCGCCGGCGATGAGCATATGGGGCATTTTGGATATATCCGCCACGCAGACCTTTCCGGCAATATCCCGACCGAGGCACATGGTCACCCGGCTCTGGGCATTTTTGAATTCAGGGGAATCGATGATCTCCCGGATCTGGACCATGCTGGTGATCTTGTTGGGTACCTCAATGCCCACCGCCGCCTTGTTGGGGATCGGCGCTTCGATGCGCACCCCGGAGGCCGCCAGGTTCAGGGCAATGTCGTCCGCCAGATTGGTGATCTTGCTGATCTTCACCCCGGCGGAGGGCTGCAGCTCATACCGGGTGACCGAAGGCCCCCGGGAAATATCGATGATGCGGGCCTGCACGCCAAAGCTGGCCAGAGTGTCGGTGAGCAGCTGGGCGTTGGCTTTAAACTCTTCGTCCATGTCCTCATCCTGCCGGCGCTCCACCTCCCGCAGCAGGTAGGAGGGCGGATAGATATAGCTCTCCGCTGGTTCCATTTCCTGCAGGTCGTTTTCCGGCGGGGCCTCCTCCGATTCCTCCCCGGCAAAAGCCTCCGCCAGTTCCCCTTCCAGGGATCCGTCCTCCTCCGGCGTTTCCTCGTCGGAAAGCTCCGGGGCGGGGGTCGGTTCCGGGACGGGATCCGGCAGGGAGGGCTGCTTTTCCTCTTTCATTCGCTGCAGGATATCGTCGATCTGGGGCTCCGTCCGGCGAGATTCTTCTTTTTTCTCTGCCGGTACGCGGGCGCCTGCCGCCGTTTCCAGCAGCTTTTCCCTTGCAAGGCGGGCGGCTTCCGCCGCTTCGTTTTGGCGCGGAGAGGCCGCAGCGGGCTCCTCCGCCGCCGGGGCGCTCTCCTCGGTCAGCGGCACGTCGATATTAAAGCGCGGCGGCTGGTTTTTTTCCTCCACCCGCTCAATATAGGCCTGCTCCATCCTTTTTACCGGGCGGCTGGCGCCGCGGATCAGATCCAGCAGCGTGGCCCCGGTGAGGATCATCACAAAGATAAAGATCAGCAGGATAATGGTAACGGCGGCCCCCGTCTTGCCGAAGCTGAGCAGCGGGACGCCCACGATCCCCGCCGCCAGGCCGCCGCCCTTCAGCTGGGTGCCCAGCTTGTAAAGCTGCTTGACCCCGTCCACAAAGTCCTCCGCTTCAAAGGCGGCGGAGCTGAAGATCTGGGTGGCGCCGCAGATGAGGGTGATCAGCGCGAAGCTCTGCCACACCTTATGCCCCACCGAGCCCATGGGCTTATCCATCGCCGCCATGACGGCGATATAGATAAACGCCGGGGCGATGAGGAAGGAACACCAGCCAAACAGGCCGTAAAACGCCGTATGGAGCCATTCCCAGCCGCCATCCCCGGGGATCAGCGTAACAAAAAAGAAAAACAGGCCCGCGGCAAAAAGGATCACCGCCCACAATTGGCGGCGGGAGCGCGCTTCGGCCTCCGCCTTTTTCTTGGCCTGGGCCGTCTCCTTTGCGGAAGGGCGTCCCCTCTTTTTGGGCGCCGCACCGGTTTTTCGGGTTGTCGTTTTAGAAGTTGTTTTCGCTGCCATTTATGTACATCCTATTCTGCCGCCGCGCGGCTGAAGTTTTTGAGGCCCTCGGGGACGCCGTCAGGAAAACAGCGTCAGCGGATGCCCCACCGCCAATTCATAGATCCCGACGCCTACCGTCAGGATCCCGAGGATCAGCGTATACCAGGCGAATATTTCAAAATGATCGGTCTTCACCAGCCATTTTACCATTTTGATGGCAAAAAAGCCAACGATACCGGAAACCGCCATTCCCACCAGCAGCACCGGCAGGGAGACTTCGGAGCCCGCCGCCAACGCGTCCTTAAATTCCAGAAGGTTGGCAGCCAGCACGGCGGGTATGCCTAAAATGAAGGAAAAGGCCACGGCGTATTCCCGGGAAAGCCCCATCATCAGCCCTACGGCGATGGTAGAGCCGGAGCGGGAGATCCCGGGCATCGGCGCCAGGGCCTGGGCGACGCCCACCGCCAGCGCGTCGCCGGGCTTCATGCCGGCGGCGTCCTTATCCCCTTTGCGCACCCGGTCGGCCAAAAACAGCAGCGCCGCCGTCACCAAAAAACAGCACCCTTCCACCAGGATATCGCCGTCCTCGGAAAAGGCCGCGTAAAAATCTTTGATCAAATAGGCCGCCCCCAAGGGAAGCAGGGCCAACAGGAGCATAAAGATCATCCTCCGCGGCGGCGTCTGTCCTTTCCAGGTGAACTTCCCGGTAAACAGATCCCCCAGCATGCGGAAAAATTCCACAGCCAGATCTCGGATGGTGGGGAAAAACGCCACAAACACCGCAACAAGGGTGCCAAAATGCAGCAGGACGGAAAACATGGCCCCCGTTTCGCCGGAGCGCCCGGTAAAGTGCTGCACCAGCGAAAGATGCCCCGAACTGGACACCGGGAGGAACTCCGTCAGCCCCTGCACGATGCCCTGGATAACCGCGTCAAAAAAATTCATGTCAATTCCTCCGTCACTATGTACGGCGGGGCTTATGAATAACGCCCCACCGGATCCTGCTGTTTTTCCTCCGCCCCTTCCGGCCCCCGCCAGCGCGCGCCCGGCGCATATCGCGGATCCAGATACAGGGACGGGTCTGTGGCGATAAGCCGGGAGACGACCAGTGCCTCCCCCTCCCGCACGCCCTCCAGGTAGCCCTGGCAGATGCGGACGCATTCGGGCCTTGCCGCCGTCTCGCCGCCCCAGATAAACTCCTGCGCAATGATGGTGTGCAGCATCGGCTACGCCCCCTTTGTCCGGGGGCTTTTCCGGCCGCGGCTCTTTTTTCCCTGCCCCTCGATGAGCTCGTAAAGTTTTTCCACCGCCCTGGAAAGGCCGCCCAATTCGTCGATGAGGCCTTCCTTTACCGCGTCCGCGCCGTCCAACACCGTCCCCACGTCCATGATCAGCTCCCCCGTAGTCATCATCAGCTCCCGAAAGCGTTCCTTCCCAATGGCAGAGTTGTCGGTGACAAAGCGGGTGATGCGGTCCTGCATTTTTTCAAAATAGGATAAGGTCTGCGGCACGCCCAGCACCATGCCGTTCATGCGCACCGGGTGCACTGTCATGGTGGCGGAGGGCGCGATCAGCGAGTATTTTGCGCTGCAGGCCAGGGGCACCCCGATGGAATGTCCACCGCCGAGCACCAGGGAGACCGTGGGCTTTTTCATGGTGGAAACAAGCTCTGCAATAGCCAGCCCGGCTTCCACATCGCCGCCCACCGTATTGAGGATGATCAGCAGCCCCTCGATTTCGGGATCCTGTTCAATGGCCACCAGCTGCGGGATCACGTGCTCATATTTGGTCGTTTTGTTTTGGGAGGGCAGAATATAATGCCCCTCCACCTGCCCGATCACCGTCAGGCAGTGGATGATGTGTTTGCCCTTTTTGCCGGTGACAGAGCCGGTCTCGATGATCTGCCGGGTCTGCTCATCCACTTCCGGGCCGTCGCCCTTTTCTTCCTCCCGGCCTTGTTTTTCTTCTTCCATATGCTTTCCCCCTTTTCCGCCGTTTCCGGTAGTCTGCGCGGGAAGGCCGCGTTTATACAAAACGCCGCAAAAAAGCAAATGGCAACAGAGCCCGCCCGGCGTCTGTGCAGCCGCTGGGCATGGCTATATGATCATTATAACAAGTCTATGCCGACAGCACAATAAAAATCCGTCGTTTTTGGCGCGTCTCTTCCTTTCGGGGGCCAAGCGCCTCCCGGCAGAATCTCCATGGCTTTGGCGCGGCGCCCCCGGCTTTCCGAAGGCGGGGCGGCTTTTCCCCGCGCAAAAAAAGCGGAGCCTTAAAGGCCCCGCTTTTTGATTGCAATTTTATGCTGCGCCCTTTGGACAGGCTCCCGCCCTCCCTGGCGCGGAAAATCGCTTAAGACGCCCGGTGGTAGGTGGCCCCGTCCAAAATAAGAACGTCGCCGTCCAGAGAGTAGGAAACCACGGTAACTTCTTTTCCGCCCAGGCCGCCAAAGATCTTCTGGGTGATCTCCAGCTCCGTGTCGCTTTTCACCTTATAGCTGATGGAATAGAGCATCTCCATGGCCTCAAAGGCCTCCTGCAGCTCCTCTTCGCTTTCGGCGTCGCTGGAACCCGAGAAGAAAAAGCTTCCGTCTTTTTCAAAGCGAACGCCAAAACCGTAGGTGCTGCCCGCGTCATCGGCCAGCTCCCAGGTACCTACGATATTTTTCTTGTTGCCGCCTGCGCAGCCTGTGAGCCCCAGGGTCAAGATGAGAGCGAAAAGCAGCGCCAGCAGACGTTTCGTACTTTGTTTCATTGTCTGTCCCTCCTGTTTCGTTTTGTTTCAAAGCCGCTTGGAGGCCGTCGCGCCGGCCCCTGCCTTGTGATCTTATTTTACTCGGGCCCCCTTCCCGCTGTCATCATCCTCGGGGTGATTGGCGGGATGATTTTCGGGGTGATTTTCCGGCGGTGCCGCAAAGATAAGGGCCCTTCTCCCAAATGGAAAAGGGCCCTTCAGGCGGAAAAATATTTTCAGGAGACGGACGCTGCCGCGCGCCTGCC
>JAQVCU010000060.1 GCA_028689635.1 Oscillospiraceae bacterium | reverse complement strand
CCAACATATAAGTCTCCCCGCCCAGCTTTGCCAGCTGGGTGATGGATTCCTCGCCGACTTTTTTGGCGGTATAGGCGGCCGTCACACAGCCCTGGATCTCTTGAGGGGTAAAATCATCCAGAAAATCTTTCAGCACATCGGCGGCCCGCTCCGGATAGGAAAGGCCCGCCAAGCGCTCAAGGCGCTGCAGGGATATCGCCGGCAGGCCGGCGGGGACGAACAGCCCTCCGTCTTCGGAAATCCCTTTGGTGATGGCGCGGGCGGCGGAAACCGACACGCTCCCGTCCCTGGTGCTCGTATAATTCATAATGTGGTCACTCCCTGTTTTCACATGTGCTGGCTGAAGAACCGGCAGGCGTTGCCGTAAAAGATATCCCGCACCAGCTCCTCGCTCAGATTGGATTTTAACATATATTCATAAAGGTTTGCAATCTTTTCCACCGAATTGAGGGCCTCGGGCATGTCGGCGCCGTCAAAATCGGAGCCCAGGGCCAGCACCTTCTCTCCGCCCAAAGCCAAAAAATGTTCGATGTGGCGGTAAAGGTCGGCGACCGTGGCGTTTTCCGGGTCTCTCTCCCGGATGAACTGGGTGTAGTAGTTGAGCCCCACCAGACCGCCTCTGGCCACATAACGGGCGAACTGTCGATCCGTAAGGTTTCGCTTGACACCGCACATTGGGCGGGAATTGGAGTGGCTGGCCACGAAGGGCTTTTGCGCAATGGCGTCGATCTCTTCAAAGCTGCGGTCGGAAATATGGGAAAGATCCACGATCATCCCCTGTTTTTCCATCTCCGGGATGGCCAGACGGCCAAAATCGGTCAGGCCGGTCCCTTCGCCCTCCCCGCCGGCCCCACCGGCGATCTCGTTATCCCCGTTCCAGGTGATGGTCATCATGGCCACCCCCAGCTCTTTGAGCTTTTTGATCCGGTCCAGCTCCCCAGCCAGGGCGCTGCCTCCCTCCACGGTGAGGATGGAGGTCAGGCCGCTGCCGCGCGTCAGCTGTTCCCCCCGCTCCGCCGTCCCGATGCGCCCGGAGAATTTCTCCATCTGAGCCCTGTAGTAGCGATAGTTGCGGTCAAAATATTCCTTCGCCCCTTCGCCCCGGTATTCGTCCGGCATAAAAATGGCAAAGCACTGGACATAGCGCTCAAAGCCTTCCATTTTATCCAGGGAAATGTGGCGGGCGCCGTTTACCAGCTCCTCCCCGTGGCGGCAGAGGACGGTAATGGTGTCGCAGTGCAGGTCAAATGCTTTCATAGCTGTCCACCTCAAATGCATTGATGATATGTTGAAAGGAGAGCACCTCAAAGGGATCCCCTTTTTTCACCGTAATGGCAAAAACGTCAAACCGCGGCTGCAGGTTTTGGGGGTGCGCCATCAAATAAGCCACCGCTGTCCGGCAGAGTTTTTTCTGTTTCGCGGGCGTCACTGCGGAAAAGGGATCCACCAAGGCGTCCTCTGTCCGGGTCTTCACCTCGACAAAGGCGATGCTCTCCCCGTCTGCGGCGATGATATCCACTTCGCCCCAGCGGGAGTGATAATTGCGCGCCAAAATGGCCATGCCCCCGTTTTCAAGCTGGCGGGCGGCAAAATCCTCCCCCATGTTCCCCGTCTGTTTTTTATCCATCCTTTTGCTCCAAATGCTCTGAAAGATTTTTGAGGAAGCTTTTGCGATGTACCGGAGAAACCCCGTATTTTCCCAGCATTTCGTAGTGGAGCCGGGTGGGGTATCCCTTGTGCCGGTCAAAGCCGTACATGGGATACTGCTCATGCAATCGCATCATAAAGCGGTCCCGGGAGACCTTTGCCAAAATAGAAGCCGCGGCGATGCAGGCGCAGCGCCCATCCCCTTTTACCAACGCCTGGGCCGGGATCAGTTCCAGTTCCGGGGTGCGGTTGCCGTCTATGTAGGCCATGTCCGGCGTGGGGGAAAGGGCTTCGATGGCCCGTTTCATGGCCAGCATGGAAGCCTGCAGGATATTGATGCGGTCGATCTCCCCCTCGTCCACCTGCTGCACCGACCAGGACACCGCCTTGGCGATGATCTCGTCATAAAGCGCTTCCCGGCGCTTCTCTGTCAGTTTTTTCGAGTCGTTGATCCCTTCGATCACGCCTTCTTGCGGCAAAATGACCGCCGCCGCGAACACCGGCCCCGCCAAAGGCCCTCGGCCCGCTTCGTCGGCGCCGCAGATCCAGCCAAAACCCCGGGCGTATTCCCCCCGGTCAAATTCATACAGATCCACCGGATCTCCTCCTTTTTGCGCGCAAAAGCCCCGCCCCGAGGCCCGGAACGGAGCTTGGACGTTTTATTTTTCCCCATCCGCTGCGGCTTCCCGCCGCACCCGGGGTTTTTCCAGGGAGATCCTGCCGATCCGTCCGCCGCGAAACTCGTCGAGCACTGCGATGGCGGTGCGTTCGGTGTTCACATGGCCGCCGGCCATAAGCATCCCGCGTTTTCTCCCCACCAACTCCAGCAGGTCGAAGGCTTCGATCCCCTCCACCTCTTCATCGTCCAGGCGGTAACGCTCCCGCAGAAGCTGGGGATATTCCCTGTTGAGCAGTTCCAGCAGGCGCATCGCCAGCAGTTCCAGATCCATAACGTCGTCCTTGACGGCGCCGGTAAAGGCCAGGTGTTCCCCCACCGTCTTATCCTCAAATTTTGGCCACAAAATGCCGGGCATATCCAGCAGATCCATGCCGTTATCCAGGCTTACCCACTGGCGGCCCCGGGTCACTCCGGGACGGTCCTCCACCTTGGCGCGGCGGGAACCGGCCAGGCGGTTGATAAAGGAAGATTTCCCCACGTTGGGGATCCCCACCACCATCATGCGGATAGGCGCGCCGCTCATGCCGCGCCGCTCCCGTTTTTCCAGCTCCGCGGCCAGCACCTTGCGGATCACGCCGTCCAGCTGTTTCAGGCCTTTTCCAGAACGGCAGTCGGTGGCGATGGCGGAAACGCCCCGTGCCTCATAATAATCGCACCAGGCGCGGGTCACCTCCGGGTCGGCGCTGTCGCACTTGTTCAGCAGTACGATGCGCGGCTTATCGCCCACCAGCCGCGGAAGTTCCGGGTTGCGGCTGGAAAAAGGGATCCGGGCGTCGGTGATCTCCACCACCACGTCCACCAGCCGGATACTCTCCCGCATCAGGCGCCTGGTCTTGGCCATATGGCCGGGAAACCACTGGATAGAAGGGGCCTCCGTCATCTTTTTCACCTCCAAAAAAGGCTACGCCGCCGTCAGGACAGCGTGCCGATGCTGCGAAACGGGAACAGGCGAAAGATCACCTTTCCCAAAATGTAGCGTTTATCGATCATCCCCACGCCGGAATCCCGGCTGTCCAGGGAGTGGTTGCGGTTGTCGCCCAGTACAAAAACACACCCCTGAGGCACCGTTACCGGAAACTGCACGTCCCGCCGCAGATGGGTGGCTTCGCTGATATAGGGCTCGTCCAAAACCACGCCGTCCACCGAGACCACGCCCTCTTTAAAATCGATCATCACGCTCTGCCCTTCGTCGGCGATGATGCGCTTGACGATGGGGACGTCGGCGCTGTTGGGCTGCGTGATGACCACCACGTCCCCCGGCTGGGGCTCATAAAAAAGATGGGAGATCACCAGCCTGTCCTCATTTTGCAGGGTCGGTTCCATGGAGGAACCGTCCACGCCTACGGTGCGGCACAGAAAAGTAAAGGCCAAAACCACCGTCACCACAGCGAAAACCACAGTCCCCAGCCAGTCGTAGATCTCCTTTATCGCGGCGATTTTCCCCGCTTTGGCGTCCTCCGGCATTCCATCACCTTCTGTTCCAAAAACCGTTCCCAGCCGGCAAAAGCGGATATCGGAAACAAAAACGGCGAATCACTCCGCCGTTTTTGTTTCCGGCTGTCAGCGCCGGGCTATTCTGCAAACATGGGCAAAAACAGCAAAAAGGGACGAAACGTCCCTTTTTGACATAATAAATACTCAGCGAATTCTGGATTTGACCTTGGCGGCCTTGCCAACTCTGTCTCTGAGATAGTAGAGCTTGGCTCTGCGCACGCGGCCCTGTCTAACGACCTCGACGCTGTCCACGTTGGGGGAATGCAGAGGGAAAACCCTCTCTACTCCGCAGCCGTGGGATACGCGGCGAACGGTGAAGGTCTCGGCTACGCCGCCGTGTTTCTTGGCGATAACGGTACCCTCAAAGGTCTGAACTCTCTCTTTGTCGCCTTCCTTGACCTTAACGCCGACGCGAACCAGATCGCCGACTTCAATGGAAGGAGCGTTCTCTTTGATGCTCTCCTGAGCAATGTGTTTCAAAGCATCCATCTTCTATATCCTCCTTGTTTTTCAGGACATTCATACTCATGAATCATCATTCAATGACAGAGGACTGCCCGCTTTCATGTCACGGCCGAAGCCGGGCATCAAACCCCGTCCCGAGTAACAGGACGGCCACTAAATGCCTATATATGATACCATAGGATATTTCAAAAGGCAAGGGTTTATGCGAATTTTTCTCCTTTTTTGTCCCATACCGCCGTGCGGGCCACCTTCACATATTCCAATTCCATCCCGCAAGCCCCGCAAAAGGAATCCAGCACCAAGGTGGGGTTCACGTTCATCTCCCCGCCGGCGGCCAGACGCAGGAGCAGTTCGGTCTCCTCCTCCCCGGCGGAAAACTCCAGCAGCTGAAGATAGGGGCGCAGGTCGATCTCTTTTTCGCCGCGCTTCGTGCGTTTGATCACCGGCAGGGTTTCCCGGGAGAGATACTCCCGCAGCTTTTCCGCCGCCTGGCCAGGCTCTGCGCCCTTGGCCGCCAGCACCACGCGGTAATCCGCCCAGAGGATGGCGTCCGGCTTTTCCACCGGCTCCGCCACGCGGTAGACCCGCAGCCCCTCCGGCAGCGCCCGGTTGAGGCGTTCCTTCACTTCCTCCAGGGGCATCTCGTCCAGCAGGCGCATGTCCATGGTCTCGCATTCGCTTTCGTACCCCAGGGAAAGGGGCAGCGCAAAGGTGATGTAGGCGTGGGGGTTAAAGCCCTCTGTATACCAGATGGAGACCCCCGCCCGGCGGATGGCCCGCTGGAAACAGCGGTTGATATCCAGGTGGGAGATGTATTTTGCCGTATCCTTTTTGGTGTAAAAAACCCTTACCGGTCTCACAGGCAGGCCCTCCCCAGCAGTTTGTTGGCGCCGCAGCCGCTGCATTGCAGCCGGCAGTTCGGCGTGGTCGCGTCACAGTGCGCCTTCTGGTTTTCCCGGGTAAGAAAGCTCTTCGTCACGCCGTAATCCAGGTGATCCCAGGGCAGGATCTCATCGTAGGGCCGGGTGCGGTTGGCATAAAACCCGCCGTCCACATGGCAGGCGGCAAACGCGTCCACCCAGCGCTGATGGTCGAAATGCTCGCTCCAACCGTCCAGGCGGCAACCGTTTTTCCAGGCCTGCTCCACCACGGCGCAGAGTCTGCGATCCCCCCGGGCCAGCACCGCCTCTAAATGGCTGGTTTTGGATTCGTGATAATTGATCCGGATCTTTTTGGATTTGGAGGCGACATAAGAGATCATGTGATGCTGCTTTTCCCGCAGCATCTCCTCAGTATCCTGCGGCTCGTACTGGAAAGGAGTAAACGGCTTGGGCACAAAAGAAGCCAGGCTCACCGTGACGGCGACGCCTTTGCCGCGGGGCCTGTCCGGCAGGGAATAGAACAGGTCTACTACCTTCTGGGCCAGATCTACAATGCCCTCGATGTCCTTTTCGGTCTCGGTGGGCAGCCCGATCATAAAATAGAGCTTCACCGCGCAGTAACCGCCCTCAAAGGCCGTGCGGCAGGTGGAGAGGATCTCCTCCTCGGTGATATTTTTGTTGATGACGTCCCGCATCCGCTGGGTACCCGCTTCCGGCGCAAAGGTCAGGCCGCTTTTGCGCACTTTGGCGATCTGTTCCAGCAGCTTCGGGGAAAAACCATCGATGCGCAGAGATGGCAGAGAAAGATTGATGCTGCCTTTTTCCGACCAGGGAAGCATTTTATCCAGCAGTTCCTCCAGACGGGAATAATCGCTGGTGGAAAGGGAGGAAAGGGAGATCTCGTCATAGCCGGTGGTCTCGCAAAGGCTGCGGCCGTCCCTGTCGATGACCTGGGGGGATTTCTCCCGGAAAGGACGGTAGATAAAGCCCGCCTGGCAAAAACGGCAGCCGCGGATGCAGCCCCGCAGCACCTCTACCATGGCGCGGTCGTGCACCGCCTCCACAAAAGGCACCACAAAATTCTGGGGGTAAAAGACCCCGTCCATATCCCGGATGATCCGTTTGGCCGGACGCGCCGGCGCGCCTTCCCGGGCGGTGACCGCGGCGATGGTCCCGTCCTCTTTGTAGGAAACGTCGTAAAGGCTGGGCACATACAGCCCCTGGATCAGCGAAGCCCGGCGCAGCAGCTCGCCTTTGGAGATCCCTTCTTTTTTGGCGGCGATGATCAGGTCGTAAAGCTCCGGATTGACCTCCTCGCCCTCGCCCAACACAAAAATATCCACAAAATCCGCCAAAGGTTCCGGATTGCAGGTGCAGGGGCCACCCGCCACCACCAGTGGAAAGGCCGCCCCGCGTTGGGCGCTGCGCACCGGAAGGCCCGCCAGATCCAGCATGTTCAGCACCGTGGTAAAAGACATCTCATATTGCAGGGTAAACCCGATCAGGTCAAACTCCCGGATGGGGTCCCGGCTTTCCAGTCCGAACAGGGGGATCCCCCGTTCCCGCATAAGCGCTTCCATATCGGCATCCGGCGCGAACACCCGCTCGCACCAGGTATCCGGGCGCTCGTTGGCCTGGGCGTAGAGGATCTTCATCCCCAGGTGGGACATGCCGACCTCATAGAGATCGGGAAAGCAAAAGGCAAAGCGCAGGCTTACCCCAGCCGGATCCTTCACCACGCTGTTGAGCTCCCCTCCCGCGTAACGGGCAGGCTTCTGCACCCGGGGCAATATTTTTTCCACTTCCAGTTTCCAGTTCATCCTGTTTCTCCTCATTCGCACCCATATTTCTAACGCAGGCCAAAAGTATTTATTAGTATACCAGTTTTTTGCCGGAGTTGCAATGCGCCAGCCGCGTCTTTCCGGCCCTTTTGCCCCAGCTATCCCCCTGTGCGCCCTTTCCATGCGTCCCGGCAGATCCAGACGCCCGCCGCCGCCAGGCTTAACCGGCCAAGACCGCTGCCCGCCCAGATCCCCGCCGCCAGCAGGGACGCCCCCACCGCCGCGGAAAGGGCGGCGAAGGCCCGGCGGGCCGCGGCTCCCGGGCAAAAGCATTCCAGCATAAGCCGAACCAGGCGCCCTCCATCCAGCCCTCCCGCCGGCAACAGGCTAAACGCCCCAAGCCCCAGATGCGCCAGGGCGCTTTCCCGGCGGCCCATCGCCAGAGCCACCGCCCCAAAAATCAGGTTCACCGCCGGGCCCGCGCCGTAGACCGCCGCTTCCCGCCAGGGGGAGCCCATCCCGGCGCGCCGCCGGGTGATCTTTACCTCAAATCCGGAAAAAACGATCTCTTTTGGCGCCTGGCCCACCGCCGCCATCGCCGTCAGATGCCCCAGTTCATGAAGCGCCGCCGCCAGCAGCGTCCGCCCGCCAAGACCGGCGCCGTCCGCCAGCAGGAAAAGCCCCACCCCCGCCAGGAACAAAGGGGACAGCACGACCTTTACCCCGCCCTGTCCAAATTTCATCCGGCCTCCCGCCCCTCAAAAAACAGATACCACGGGTTGGCCGCCGTCTCGTCAAAGCGCACCTCAAAATGCAGATGAGGCCCGGTGGAGACCCCGGTAGACCCCACCCTTGCAATGGTCTCCCCCTGCCGGATCCTTGCCCCGGCAGGGGCCAAAAGCTCGCTGCAATGGCCATAAAAAGTGCGCATACTCCCTCCATGGCGCAACACAAGGTAGTTTCCATATATTTCCGATTCCCCGCGCTCCTCCACCACCCCGGGGTAAACGGCAGCCACCGGTTCCCCCTCCTGCGCCCCTAAATCGATGCCGGTATGAAAATCCGCCTCTCCCGTAATGGGATGATACCGGTATCCAAAGCGGCAGGTGACCACAGCCTGTTTGAGGGGCAGCCATGCCCTCGCCGTGGTCAGCACCGGGGAAAGGATCGCGTGCTCCGGCGCACTCCAGCTTTTCCGGGCAGGCGAAAGGGCGGCGGGCAGGGCCCCGCCCTGCCCGCCGTCCGCCATTGGCGCGCCGCGGGAAAAGCCCCCGCTCTCCGCCCCCTCCGCCTGCGCCGGAAGATACCGGTGGATATAGCCGCGAAGGGTCTCCATCTTTTCCTGGAAGTCCTGCCCGTCCGGCTCCAAAGGCTCCCCTTCCTCCGCTTCGCCCTTCAGCAGTCCGGCGGCCCAGGCCCAGGCCGCCTCTCCCGGCGAAAACGCTTCGGCCCCCACCAGCTCTGCCGCCGAAATGCGGGCCTTCTCATAAAACGGGATCTCGGAGGCCTGCAGTCCCACTGCCGCACAGAGAAGCGCCACGCAAAGCACCACCTGAACTCCCAGCACCCCGGCCCGCTCCTCCCGCTGCGCCCGGCGGTTTCTTCTCCGGACGGATCCACGCCTCATGGGAACACCTCCTCTTCTCTGCCCCTATAAGATATGACAGCCCGTACAGAAGTAGAACGATGCGGCCCGTTGCCAAGCTCCCGGGAGGGGAGTATAATAAACGGGAAACTCAGCCGGAAACCGGCCATATAAAACTGAAAGGCGGCGCTCCCCATGCTTTTGATCCGAAACGCCAAACTCTATGCCCCGGAGGATCGGGGAATTCAGGATATCCTGCTCTGCGGCGACAAGATCCTCGCCGTCGGCCCCTCTCTCGACCCTCTTCTGCCGGATACGCAGGTCATCGACGCAGACGGGCGGGCCGTCATCCCCGGCCTCATCGACCAGCATGTCCATATCACGGGGGGCGGCGGGGAAAGCAGCTTTTCCAGCCGCGTCCCTGAGATCCAGCTCTCCTCCATCCTGCGCTCCGGCGTCACCACTGTGGTGGGGGTGCTGGGCACCGATTCCCGTACCCGCAGCGTCCACAATCTGGTGGCCAAAACAAAAGCCCTGAACGAAGAGGGGATCACCGCCTTCTGCCTTACCGGAGCGTATGAATACCCCTCCCCCACCATCACCGGCTCCGTGGCCGATGACATCGTGTTTATTCAGGAAGTCCTGGGCGTCAAGCTCGCCATCTCCGACCACCGCTGCTCCCACCTCAGCCGGGAGGAGCTGACCCATCTGGCCGCGCAGGTGCGCATTGCGGGCTTGCTCTCCGGCAAGCCCGGCGTGGTGCATCTACACACCGGCCGCAGCGGCCAGGGTCTGGGGCTTGTCTTTGATGTATTGGAAAATTCCCCCATTCCCATTCAGCACTTTCGCCCCACCCACTGCTGTAACTGCACCGAGGATGCCCTGCGCTTTGCTTCCATGGGCGGCTTTATCGATTTTACCAGCGACGAGGACGCGCTGCCCATCGCCAAAGTGCTGGCCCGGGCGCTGGAAACTGCCCCCGAAGGGCACGTCACCCTCAGTTCCGATTCCAACGGCAGCATGCCCAAATGGGGCCCGAACCAGGAGCTCATCGGCATCACCGCCGCTAAAATGACCTCGCTTTACAAAACCATCCTCTGCCTTCACCGGGAATGCGGCGTGGATTTTTCCCGCGCCCTCGCCCTTTGTACCCGCAGCGTCGCCCAGGCTTTGGGCCTTGCCCCGCGCAAGGGCTGTCTTGTCCCCGGCGGCGACGCCGATCTGGTGCTGCTGGACGGCGATTTGCAGGCGGATACCGTCATTGCCCGCGGCCGCGTGATGATGCGGGACGGCAATGTGCTGGTGAAGGGCCGCTACGAAGAATAATTTTTGCAAAAGGCAAAAGAGGCCGTCGCGCCGCCTTCCGGCAGGGAAAGCAGCGCCAAAACAGGATCGCAGAAGTCACGGTGGAAGGCTGTTACGGTCGATCGACGCCTGTTCGCCGAAAAAAAAGAGGGGGAGCACCCGCTGCTCCCCCTCCTTTTTTGTCCACGCCCGCCGCGTCCCAAAGGACAAAAGCCTTTGTTTATGCGCTTTCCCGCAGATTTGTTGCGAAAAATTGCATCATATTTGAACAGTTTGCAAATATTAGCACTCTGATATTGACAGTGCTAATATTTGCGCTATAATAAAGGCGTACCAAAAAGAGAGCGGCCCCTAAGGGAGCTCTCCACAGGCATTCATAGATACTTTGAATGGAGGAATGACTTATGATGCCCAGCATTTTTGGTGAAAACCTGTTTGACGATTTCTTCGATTTTCCTTTTGACCGCATCGCCCTCAGCGGACGGGATCCGCTGTATGGCAAACACGCCAAAAACCTGATGAAGACCGATATCCGGGAGACCGGAAACGGCTATGAACTGGATATCGACCTCCCCGGTTTCCGCAAAGACGAGATCAACGCCTCGGTGGAAAACGGCTATCTCACCGTTAGCGCGGCCAAGAGCTTGGACAAGGAAAAAAAAGACAAAGAAGGCCGCTATATCCGCCAGGAGCGCTACACCGGCCAGTGCAGCAGGGCTTTCTATATCGGCGAGGGAGTGACCCAGGAGGACATTGCCGCTAAATTTGAAAACGGCATCCTCACTTTGAGCATTCCGAAAAAGGATCAGAAAAAGATCGCCGAAAAGAAATACATCGCCATTGAGGGATGACAGATCAAAAAAGAGGGGCGCCGGGGCGCCCCTCTTTTTTTATGCTTCGGCCCCGTCTGGGCCCGGCTTTGCCGTCCCGGCCGTTTCCCGTTCCCGGCGGGAGAGGATCTTGTTAAATTGCAGCAGGAACAGGGTAAGGGTGCTGGAGGCCGCCAAAAAATCTGCAATGGGTTCCGCCAAAAAGACGGCGAACACCTTATCGGCAAAAAAGCACGGCAGGATATAGATCAGCGGGATCAGCAGGATGATTTTGCGAAGCAGTGCCAGAAAAAGCGAGGACTTCGCCTGCCCCACCGCGACGAAGGTCTGCTGACAGGACATCTGGATCCCCAGCATGAAAGCCACCGCAAAGTAGATCCGGCAGGCCCAGAGCGTAA
>JAQVCU010000007.1 GCA_028689635.1 Oscillospiraceae bacterium | reverse complement strand
GAAGCAGCTCAAGTTGTGCGTCGGATATTTGACTTGGCTATCGCAGGTACAAAGGTCACGGATATCGCCAAACAGCTTAACATCGAGGGTGTACCTACTCCGTCACAGTATTTTATTGCAAATCATCCCGGCACCGAAAAGTTTGGCAATTCATCGAATAAGCTGTTATGGAGTTACACCGCCGTATACAATATTTTGACGAAGCTCACCTACACCGGTGCAACGGTAGGTCATGTCAGCAAAACTGTTGTTCCTCTCAGCAAGCAAGTGAAAAAGCAACTGCCGGAGGACTGGATTGTTGCCGAGAATATGCACGAGGCGATTGTCTCCAAGGACGACTTCGACAAGGCGCAGGCTATCATCCGCAAGCAGAAGCAGTCCGGGAACGCTGACTCTCTCAATGCCTCTATGTACCCGCTTCGCTCTCTGGTGCGTTGCGGCAACTGTGGCAGAGCCATGACTTATGATAAGCGGCGCAAAGGCTTTTATTGCCCTTATCCAAAGACAGACCCAAACAGCCTTTGCCCACGAGGAATTGTGTGCTTGTCTCAAGAGCTGGAGAAATTCGTATTTAATGCGATTTCTATGATACTTCAGGCGGCGGTTTGCAAACAGCCGTCATCAAAAGAAATGCAACGCCGGAAGAAAACATCCATCGAGGAAAAGCTATCACTGTTGTCCAGCCTTCAATCACAATCCGAGAAGCGAAAGAAGTTGAAGCTGAAGCTCTATGAGCAGTACACGGGCGGCGAGATAACAAAGAATTGTTATCTTGAGCAGAAGACCGCTATTGATGAAACGCTGGCCACCACAGCCGCAGAAAGCACCGCATTGGAGGCCGCAATTGCCGAGCTGGAAGCGACAAATTCACAGCACGAGACAGCCTTTGAAAAGTCTTGCAATAGTTTTTTCGGAGAAACGACATTGACCCATGAATCAGCTCACGCCTTTGTAAAAGCAATCTATGTGTTTGCAGATAAGCATATTGAAATCCACTGGAAGTTCAGCGATGTGTTCGGCGATGCCTATGAAACTACATAAAAAAAGTACAGAGGAAGTCCCAAAATTCGCGCTCTGGGACTTCCTCTGAAGCTTATATTTTTTAGTCTTTTTCTCACACAAGCAGACATGTCCCGGCTGGGGCGGGATTACCTGCAGGTGGGACAGTACACAGAACTTATTTTCCCCAGCATGGGCATCCGCTTCGTTGCGGTTAATGACGGTGTGGACAGCCTCTACGGCGACAACGATTTCGCTCCCTTCAAAAACTTATTCAACGACTTCTACTCCAAGGATACCAGCCGGAAAATCCGGTCAGTCAAGAAGGCGCAGGCAGAACGCGGGGAACGTATCGCCACAAGGCCGCCCTACGGTTACCGAAAGAGTGAGGATAACCCAAAGCGGATTGTACCCGATGAGCAAAGCGCGGAGATGGTGCGGCATATTTTCCGGCTCTGCGCCGAGGGCAGAGGCCCCAGTCAGATTGCCAAGCAGCTGAAAGCGGAGCAGGTGCCGACACCCACCAATTACTACTACCAGCAAACCGGCGTGGCATTAGTAAATCTGGATACGGAAAGGCCGTATAACTGGAACAGCACGACCATAGCCAACATTCTCAGTGATGTTTCCTACCTTGGGCACACCATCAATATGCGCTACACTACCATATCCTACAAAAACAAAAAACAGATCGAGCGCCCGGAATCCGAATGGCTGAAGTTCGAGAATACTCACGAACCCCTGATTTCGCAGGAGCTGTGGGACATCGTGCAGGATATCCGAAAGCACAAGAAACGCCCGCCCAAACAGATGGATACCCCGAACCTGTTCTCCGGCTTAGTCTTCTGCGCCGACTGCGGCGGTACCTTGGTGCTGCACCGAGCGCACACGATGAAAGAAACGCAGAACAACTTCATGTGCTCTACCTACAAAAAGCGCGGCAAAGAGGAATGCAGTTCCCATTACATCCGGGAAACCCAGCTTAAGGCGATTATTCTGGACGACCTCAAACGGGTAACGCACTATGCCCGGCAGAAGGAAAAGCTGTTTGCAGAGCATATCACCCGCAAAAATTCCGCCGAAACCCGGCAGGAAATCACCCGTATCCAGCGGGAGATTGACGCCGCCAAGCGGCGGGACGGTGAACTGACCGCTCTGTTCAAGCGGCTGTATGAGGACAATGTCCTTGGCCGCATTCCCAACGAGCACTTCCGGTTGCTCTCCTCGGAGTACACCACGGAACAGGGACAGCTGCGGGAGAAGCTGCCCAGGCTGGGGGAGCGGCTGGAGCAGCTTCGAAACTCCCTGACCAATGTGGCGCAGTTTATTGACAAGGCCAAACGGTACAGCGACCTCACCGAGCTCACGCCGGAAATTCTGCGGCTGTTCATTGAGAAAATTGTAGTGGGCGAGAAGTCGAAAAAATATTCCCGCACTGCCGAACAGGATATCTGCATTTACTACCGGGACATCGGGCTGATGGACACACCTGTAACGCAACCAGAAACGCAGGAGACTGAGTTGGGCATGGGTGAGGCCATCTTCACGCACGAAGCCACTGATGCCGCCAGCGCCGCCACAGCAGCCGGTACCGACCCCGCCGCATAAACAGGACAAGGGGCGGACAGCCCAAACTGTCCGCCCCATCACAGGGATTTATACCGGTTCACTTTTTGTTCCTATGATACCCCGCCTAAAGCCGGAGGCTGTTTTTTATTCGTCTGCTTCGTGATAGGCGCTCTGGGTGGGGGATTTCTCCTTGGCGGCCTCCTGGAACTGTTTGACCGCCGTCGCCGCCTTGGGAATGGGCAAAATGGTACCCGCACCCGCCACGCAGCCGCCGGGACAAGCCATTCCTTCCATCAGATAACCGTTGCGTTTGCCAGCCTTGGCCAACGCCAGCATCTTTTTACAGTTTTTCAGGCCCTCCGCCCGGTCTATCTTCACCTCAAGCTCGGGGTAAAGCTCCCGGATGCAGTTGCCGATGGCGTCTGCTACACCGCCTGCCACCGCATAGCCGCGGCCGCCGCTGGTGGCGTCTGTCATCTCGACGGGCTCGTTCTCGCCAAACTCGATCCCTTTGGCTACAAACATCCCCATCAGCTCTTCAAAAGTGATGACGAAGTCCACGTCGCTGCGTACGCTGCGGCGGGCAGCCTCCAACTTTTTGGCGGCGCAAGGCCCCACAAACACCACCTGGGCATCCGGATGCTCTTTTTTCACAATGCGGGCCGTCGCTACCATAGGCGTCAGCGCCGAGGATACATAGGGGGCCACCGTCGGGAAATCCCGTTTGGCCATGACCGACCAGGACGGGCAACAGGAGGTGGCAAAATAAGGCTCCTCCCCCGTGGCCACTTTGTGGGCGTAGTGATGGGCTTCCTCGACGGCGCCCAGATCCGCGCCAATGGCGACCTCGTACACGCCGGAAAAGCCCAGATCCAGCAGGGCCTTCTTTACCCGCTCCGGGGTGGCCATGGGGCCAAACTGGCCCACAAAGGAGGGGGCGATGGCGGCGATGACTTCGCCGGGGGCTTTCAACGCCTCCACCAGCTGAAAGATCTGCGATTTATCCGCAATGGCAGCAAAGGGGCAGCTGACCAGGCACTGGCCGCAGGAAACGCACTTATCGTGGTTGATAGACGCGCGGCCCAGATAATCGCTTTCGATGGCGTCGACGCCGCAGGCTGCCGCGCAGGGCCGCTCCGCCTTGACGATGGCGGAATAGGGGCAGGCGTCCTTACAGCGGCCGCATTTGATGCATTTGGATTTGTCGATCTGGGATCTGCCGTTTACAATGGAAATGGCCTTGACCGGGCAGACGCTGACGCAAGGGTGGGCCAAACAGCCCTGGCACTGGTCGGTGACCATATAGGCCTTTTCCTCACAGGCGTTGCAGGCAAAGGGGATCACATTGACCAGCGGCCCCTCGTAAAACTTTTCGTTCAGGCGGGCAAGATCCAGATCCCCGGTAATGGACCCTTGCTCTCCGGCGCCGCGCACCGGCAGCCCCAGCCCCAGACGGACCCGCTCGCCGATGATGGCCCGCTCCTTAAAGACGCTGTCTCGGTAAGTGGGCACCTCTCCGGGAATAATGCGATAGGGGATCTCCTCCAGGGTGGCGGCAGGCGCCCCTTCAAAGGCCGCCTTGGCGATCTCCACAAAAACCTGGCGGCGGATCTGGGTGACGGGGGTGTAAATACCTCTCATTGATCACTTCACATCCTTTGACGTAAGAGAAATAATTTTCGCCATCACGGTCTCAGAATTGCTGTGTTCCATCCTTTCGCCGTTGACGCAGACCAGAGGGCATACGTCGGCGCCGCTGCAAAAGCTGCGCGTTACGATATCCACCTGGGAATTCAGACGCAGCTGGGTCTTCAGCTTCTTGAGCCCCTCTACCGCTTCGATGATGTCCATCGCGCCGTTCATGACGCACTTGGTACATACGCAGATCTCCACACTCAACCTTTTCACTGATGCTCTGCCTCCTTTTTACAAGCCGGGCCCGGCCCAATTTTGCAAATCATGTTCCGCGGCGGCACAAAAGGCCGCCCATTGACGTAAATTTGTCAAACATTTTTATTATACTCTGTACAGAGTATAATCGTCAAGTTGGCCCCCACTCTTTTTTCCCGGCGCAAAATGCGCTATACTAAGAGCCGAAAGCTGTCGTTTTGATTTTTTTCGCAAAAAAGCCTGCGTTTTCCCTTGCATTTTCCGGCGGCGGCATGTAAAATAGTATTTGATATTTTTTTAACAATAGTGGGGCGTTATGCCCTTTCGGAGGTGCTGTGCTATGATCGAAATTACCGTCTGCGTGGGAAGCTCCTGCCATATGAAGGGTTCCTATCAGGTGATCAAAACCTTTACGGAACTGATCCGCGCAAACCAGCTGGACGACGTCGTCCATCTTAAAGCATCCTTCTGCATGGGGCGCTGCCTTAGCGGCATCGCTGTTACGGTAAACGGCGAGCCGGTGGAGAATGTGGGGTTTGTCAACGCAGAGCAGATCTTCTACGACCATATTTTCCCTCTGGCCCAACAGGAATCCGCCGCCAACTGACCCGGCATATTGAAAAAAGCAGACTGGAAGGAGCCATCTTATGAGCGTGATCGAACTGAACACCACCAATTGTCAGAACTGCTACCGCTGTATCCGGGAATGTCCCCTCAAGGCCATCGCCTTTAAAGACAGCCGGGCCAGCATCATTGAAAAACAGTGTATCCTCTGCGGCATCTGTGTGCAAACCTGCCCCCAGAACGCCAAATACATCCGCAGCGATATCCCCAAGGTAAAAGAGCTGCTGGCCGGCCCCAAACCGGTATACGTCTCCATCGCCCCTTCCTGGAAGGGGTGGTATAACACGGATGATTTTAAAAAGCTCAGCGCCGCTTTCAAAAAACTGGGCTTTGCCGGCGTGGAGGAGACCGCCATTGGAGCGGTAGAGACCAGCCGCGAATATGAAAAGCTGATCCGGGACGGCTCGATGAAGAACATCATCGCCACCGCATGCTCTTCCGTGGTCATGCTTGTGGAGCGCTACTACCCGGAACTGATCAAATGCCTGGCCCCCGTCTCCTCCCCCATGATGGCCCACGCCCGGCTTATGCGGGAAGCCTACGGCGACATCAAGGTCGTTTTTGTAGGGCCCTGCCTCTCAAAAAAAGACGAGGCGGCAGATCCTCTGGCCGGCGGCCTTGTCAACTATGCCCTCACCTTCTCCTCCCTGGATAAATGGATGGCGGAGGAAAATATTTCGGTGGCGAGCATCGCCGGGGACGAAGAAGCCGTCGGCATGTCCGATCCTTCCACTCGCCAGTACCCCCGTCCCTCCGGCATTTTGCGCACCATCCCCGAGGATAGTTTCACCGCCTATAAACCCCTGGCCACCGACGGGATCTTCCGCTGCATCGAGCTGTTTGACGCCATGCGGGACGGCGAAATTTCCGGCGTATTCGTGGAGGCCAACGTCTGCGCGGGCGGCTGCATGGGCGGCCCGGTGCTGCGGATGGGGCATCATCGTCCCATTGTGGAGATCGAGAAGATCGACGGCGGCGCCATGGCTCAGGACGCTGTCCCCGCCGCCACCTGCGACCTGAAATATCCCCATCCCCGCGTCTTTACCAACCGCAGCATCCCCAACCCGCAGCCCAGCGAGGAAGAGATCAAAAAGATCCTGGCCCACATCGGCAAATACACCCCGGAGCAGGAGCTCAACTGCGGCAGCTGCGGCTATAAGACCTGCCGGGAAAAGGCCGTCGCGGTCTATCAGGGCAAGGCGGATATGAACATGTGCCTGCCCTATTTCCGGGAGCGCGCGGAAAACATCTCCAACACCGTCACCGAACATTCCCCCAACGCCATCATCGTGTTCGATACCGCCCTGTGCGTCCTGGATATGAACCCCGCCGCGGAGACCATGTTCGATGTGCCCCGTAAGGACGCCCTGGGGATCCCCCTGGCGCAGTTCTACGGCGAAAGCGCCTTCCAGGAGGCTAAAGAGCAAAACGCGCCTCTCATTAAAAAAATGGCTCTTTCTGAGCAGTTCCCCTCGGTGGAGGCCACCTTTATCTACATCGGGGAACACGGCATGTACCTTGTTTTCGTCAAGGATATCTCCGGCGAGGAGCAGCGCAAGGAGCAGCTGCTGAGCATGCGCGACCACACGGTGGAGGTGGCCCAGAAGGTCATTGAAAAGCAGATGGTGGTAGCCCAGGAGATCGCCAGCCTGCTGGGTGAAACCACGGCGGAGACCAAAGTGGCCCTGACCAACCTTAAAAAATCCATGTCTGATTTTTCGCAGGGCTAAGGAGGTGCGCGCATGGAACTTTTTGTGGATGCCGCCTATGAAAGCATCAACCATTACGGCGAAGAGCTTTGCGGCGACAAGGTAGAATTTGTCCGCCGGGACGACTCTTTCCTTGCGGTGTTGGCCGACGGCCTTGGCAGCGGCGTAAAGGCCAATATCCTCTCCACCCTCACCAGCAAGATCATCGCCACCATGCTCTCGGAGGGCGCCACCCTGACGGAGGCGGTGGAGACCATCGCCAGCACCCTTCCCGTATGCAGCGAGCGCGGGTTGGCCTACTCCACCTTTACCATTGTGCGGGTCAGCCGCGGCGGGGACGTTTATCTGGCGGAATTTGACAACCCCAACGCCATTTTATATGTGGAAAACCAGCTTACCCCCATCGACCGCGTGGAGCGGGAGATCGGCGGAAAAACCATCTATACCAGCGAATTTTCCGTGCGCCCGGGCGACCTTTTGATGTGCTTTTCCGACGGGGTGGTGCATGCCGGGGTGGGCCGCCTGCTGGATCTGGGCTGGCAGTACGATAACATCGTCAGCTACGTCAGCGAAAACATCACGCCCCAGATGTCCGCCCGGGAGATCACCCGGAGGCTGCTTTCCGCAGTGAACACCCTATACATGCAAAAACCCGGCGACGACTCCACCGTCTGCTCTTTCCGTTTTAAAACCAGCCGCCCCGCCACCATTATGGTGGGCCCACCGGTCAACCACGAAATGGATTCCACGGTGGTCAACAAGCTCATGTATTCCCGTGGGCTCAAAGTGGTCTGCGGCGGCACCACCTCCCAGATCGTCAGCAAGGTCACCGGCAAGGAGCTCACCGTCCATCTGGACTACGACAACCCGGCCGTGCCGCCCACCGCTACCCTGGCGGGCGTGGATCTGGTCACCGAAGGCGTCCTTACCCTGGGCAAATGTCTGGAGATTCTCAAAACCATGACCAGCAGCGATGAAAAACAGCTGGACCGCTTTTCCCTCAACAAAAAAGACGGCGCCACCCGGCTGGCAAAGCTGCTGTTGGAGGAATGCACCGAGGCGCATTTTTTGGTGGGACGCGCCCTGAACCCCGCCCATCAGAACCCCGGCATGCCCGTCTCTTTGGGCCTTAAGCTCAACCTGATCAAAGAGCTGGCCGCCGAGCTGGAAAAGACCGGAAAAAAAGTGACGGTCGAATATTTTTGATTCCATCTATTCCAAAAGCCCGTGGGGGATCCCCCCGCGGGCTTTTTCTGTCTTTTTACGTCCGCCTGCAATTTTTTGCAAAAAGCTTGATGATCGTCTCCGCGTCCTGGCGCTGTTGGACGGTAAGCTCTGAAAGCGCCCTGTGAAGCGGATCCTCCTCTTCCCCCGAGGCGCTGAAAAGCAGTATGTAGTTTGGCGTCACTTCCAGAATCTCGCACAGGGAGATCAACGTTTGCAGCGAAAGCCCAGCCTTGCCGCATTCGATCTGGCTGAGAAACTTTACGCCGATGTTCGCACGGGCAGAAACATACTCCTGCGTATAGCGCTTGGCCTTCCTCGCCTCCTGGATCCGTCGTCCGATCGCCTGCATATCGTATTCCACAAAACCACCTCTTATATAGAGAGTATCTGTTTGAAATTGCAAAACAACCACATAAAAACACGATACTCCGTGTTTAAGATTGATTTTCAGGTGGAAACCTTCTATAATGGAAATAGTTTAAAACAGGCGGAGGGTGTTTATGGATATTTATCAATATTTTGCCCAAAAGCTTCACTGCCAGGAATCTGACCTTCGACTGAAGCCCGGCCTTATCTGGAGCCGCGGGTTGGTGGAGGCGGTTCCGGAATCGCTTTTCTCCCTGAACCAGTGGAACGAATTTCTCTCCTATCTTTCCGTCGGCCTGCTTTCGGCCTCCAGCGTCCGGGAAGCCAAAGAAGCGCTTGTAGGCCTAAAATGCCCCGCCCGTTCCCCGGACCCTCTTTCGAAAGACGGATTATAAAAAACGCGCAGGCAGCGGTGCGCCTGTGCGTTTTTTTATGGAAAGCCCTTTTTCGGGACGGACTCCTCCTTTCTTTAGCCGCAGCCCCTTGGGACCGCCCTTTTTCTACCCCAAAAAATGCCCCGGCCAAAAGGCCGGGGCATTTTTGCGTAAAACCGTCAATAGGTGTTATCCATAAAGGTCTGATACGCGCTCTCCATATCCGCGCCGGCATACATATACTGCCAGGCATCCCCCTGCTATCCCCGCAGCTGGATCTTTCCGTCCTGATCCAGCCCGCTGGCGTCCAGGATCACCAGGATCGTCTCCTCCGGCAAGGCGTCGTTCATCTCGTTGGCGGGCACGGCTGGGTAGCGGATGGTAAGGACATACTCCATCTCCCTCTTGCCGGGCTGCGCCAAAATAATCTCTCCAAAGCCACGGTGACCGTCCGTCTCCCAAAGGCCGACAGCAAAGCTTCTCACGCCGTTCTCCTCCTGGAATACAGCGAACTGCCTCTCCGCCGCGTTCCACCAGCCTTCGATCAGCGGCCATGTCTCCTCCCAGTTTTCGGGCGCTCCCTGTACTATGCCACCTGTACCGGCCGCGGCGTCTGTGCTGTCCACGGCCCATAGCTGGGCGGCCGTAAAGTCATACCGGTAATAGAGTCGGCTTTCCGGTTGGGAGGTCTGGGAATCCAGCTGGATCACTTCCACCCCCAACAGCCCGTCCCCCGCCGCGGAGAGGATGGGGAACTTGGTGTCATATCCGGCCCCGATCCCGGCGAAGAAATGATCGGAAAGCTCCGGCACGCCGCCCAGATCCCCCAACGTCCTGATAGCGCTCCCATCGGCCTGGCCGCGGGCAAGGTCCACCGGGACAAAGGCGTCCTCCTGCAGCACCCATCCCATGCTCTCATAGCCTTCCAGGGGTTCTTCAAACAATACCATATTGCTGCAAACCCCGCCCAGGATCAGCTCGCAGCGCTCCTCCTCCGGGGAAAATCCGTACAGCCAATGCTGCCCCGCGTTGGCGGAAAGCTGGAAATACAGCCGGGTGCCTCCGCTTTGGTCAAAGCTGCCTGCAATATATTCCACACCCAGCATATTTTCCTGTCCTTCCTGTTCGGCAGCAAAAAGGATCTCCGCCGTCCCCTCCGGGACGTCTCTCGCCAAAACGGCGTATTCCTTCCCCTGATAGTCCGCCGTGCAGACAAAATAGCTCCAGGGGGCTATCTCCTCCACCGTGACGGCGTCCCTCAGTTCCATCCCCTCAGGGAGCTCTTTGGGGCTTACAAACCCCCGTACCGCCGGGTGCCCGCCCAGGGTCTCCCCCTGCTGGGCCTGGCTGGAAGCGCCGGACTGCGCCAGCTCCGCCAGCTTTTCGAGGGTCTCCGGGGAGATCCCCTCCAGCATTTTACATCCGGATAAAAACATCAGCGTCATCGCCAAAAGGGCTGCTATGTATTTTCTCATGGCTCTTCCCATCCTTTCCGTGTTTCCGCCGTCATCTGTTTGTTATAGTATAGCAAACCTCAATCCCCTTTGTCATCATCCCGGGGGTGACCGCGCCCTGCGCCGGGGATGATTCTCGGGATGATTTAACGCCCGCCGTCCTCTTTTTGGGGCGTCAC
Organism: Oscillospiraceae bacterium; assembly: GCA_028689635.1. Lineage (GTDB taxonomy): Bacteria > Bacillota > Clostridia > Oscillospirales > Ruminococcaceae > JALELV01. The sequence goes on along the minus strand of JAQVCU010000007.1, from coordinate 39,753 downwards.
CCCGCCCCCATAGCGAAAGATGCGGAAAAACAGGCAATCCCCAGGCAGGCCAGGCACGAAAACAAAAGCGGGGCGGCGCTCTCTTAAAAAAGCGCCGCCCCCAAAGCGGTATGTCCTTATGCTCAGCCCTGGACGCGGCCCTTTTCCCCATCCTCCAGGCGCCGGATAAATTCCGCCACCGCCTGGAGCTCGCTTTCGTCCATGCCGCGCACCCGGTTGACGGTCTCGCTGCGCAGGCTGCAAAGCAAGGCGTCGGCCGCCGCCGGGGGCTCCCCACTGAGCACCCACTGGGCCGGATATCCGTACACGTTTTCGATCAGCCGGGCCAGCGGCTCCGAAATGGCTTCTTTCCTGCCGCTGGTGAGCAGATAAACATAGTTGGCGCTGATCCCCAGCGCTTTGGCAAATTCCGTCTTCCGGATGCCTTTTTCCTGTAGGATCCAGCGGATCCTGCCGCCGACGCTGGCGAGACCTGCCGCCTGCCTTCGCGCCGTGCGGGACGTCCCTATCATGCCTTCTCCTTCGCCTCCTCCATCATCTGGATATAGACCATCAGTTCCTTGCGGGAAGTGACATTCAGTTTCATATAGATCCGCCGGTTATGGGTCTTGATCGTATTGATGGACAGGCAGAGGATATCGGCGATCTCCTTGACCGTATGGCCCTCCATATACAGGTCGAACACCGCCCGCTCCGCACCAGAAAGGGTCTCGATAATTTTGACAAAAGCCTGGAACAGCGTGGTGTTCTCCTGGGGCGTAGGACTGTTTTTCTCCGGCTGCGGCCCCGCCTTTGCCCCGCCTTCGTCCTGGGAGGCCAAAAACTCGATGAGGTCGTCGATCTCCAGGATCCTGGTTTTGGGCGCGGCGGCTATATCCGGGCTCTTGAGCTAGCCCAGGGCCTTTACCACCGGGCGGATGTACCGCCGGCTCAGCAGCACCGCCAGCAAAATGCTGAGGATCAGCAGCACCGCCAGCCCCATCAGCAGCACCCGGGTATGGGAGAAGAGCTCCTCCAGAAGGATCTGCTCCGGCATCAGCAGCGCCAAAGCCCATTTTTCCTGGGCGTAGGCGGAATCCACCGGATAAAGGGCGACCTCTTTTTTCAGGCCCGCATAAACGTTTCCGCCCTCCTGCCGGTAACTTTCAAAGTTCCCGCCGCCGGCGGAGACCGTCATCGGCTGCTCGTTCACATCCAGGGGATAGGAGGCGTAGTTGCCCGCCAGCAGGGCCTTTCCCACCAGAAGGTGATCCTCCTCCACCGGGGTCAGCATACAGAAAATATAATCGTAGTTGCCGCCCGTCGGCAGGTTGGAAAGCTTAAAGAGCATTTCGCTCACTTCAAACCCGCACGCTCCAAAGACCGTTCCATCCTGCGCCACCAGGGGGACGACGCAGAGCATCACCTTTTCCCCGCCCTCGGGGACGTCGATCTTCGGCGTCCAGTAATAAAGGCGGGAGACCGGCAGCTCCCGTTCCCGGGCGGTAGCCAGCACCTTATCGAACCATCCCGCGTATCCGGTATCCATCTCCATGCTCCACTGAGGAAGCACATAGATGCCGTTTTCCCGCGCCACCGACATAGGCCCGATCATAAAGCGCAGGTTCGCCGCCGTACGGCTGACGATATTCGGTTCCATATTCTTTAGATACAGCGCCGCCCGGGAAGAATCCGCCCCGGGCAGGCTGGGGTTCACCGTGGCGTCCAAAACCAGGAAAACGCCGCTGCTGCGGGAGGTCTCCAGCGCCGCCGTCAGGGCCGCTACCGATTCATCCAGCAGCTTTTCAAGTATTTCCGGCTTCTCCTGCAGCTGCCCGGGGGCGATCCCCTGCTCCCGCATCCGCCGCTCCAAACTGGAAGAAAGGCCGTCCGCCAAGGCCACGCCCTGGACGGAAATGTTGCCATATTCCCTGTAGACCCCCTCGGAAAGGTGGGTCAATTCATTTTCCAGCAGCACCTTGTGCTCTGTGGAGCCCGCCTGAAAAATGCCGGTAGAAAAGAGGATGATCAACACCCCCAGCATGACCACCAGCAAAAAGAGCAACAAGAAGAACACCAGCCGGAGCCTTAGGGAGATCCCGTCCCGGCCAGCGTGCCGCTGGGCGTCCCAGTATGCCGACAGGCCGGCCGGAAGTTTCCGCATGTTCTTCGCTCCCTTCTCATAAATCTTTTCAGTGGGCGGCGCGCCACTGGCTCAGCGCCTTTTGCTCCACCTGCGCATACGCTTCTTCCGGCTCCATCGTCTCCAACAACGTCAGGTATTCTTCCCGGGCGCCTTTGGCCGCCGTCAAAAAGCTCTCTTCCAAATCTTTCCCGATGCCGTTAAAACTGTCGAACACCGGGGGGATGTAAAAGTTATACTCCCCGTGGACGGTAATGGCCGTTTGGAGCAGCTTTTTGATGTTGGCGTTTTCATTGGTGGCGATCTCCTGCTCCATGCTGCTGCCAAAGGCCTCCGCGGTTACAGGCAGGTAGCCGGTGGAAGCGACGAAGCGCATGTTTTGCTCCGACGCGGTGAACCACTTAAGGAAAATGGCCGCGGCCTTTTCCTTTTGGGGGTAGAGCTCGCCACCACAATGCCGCTGCCCCGCTGGATGGCGATCTTCTCGCCGCCCTGGAACACCGGATAGGGCAGCACCGTGTATTCCACTTCTTCGGTGGTATTGTCCGGATAGGTGATCTGGGTCCCGTAGAAAGTGATCCCCGCGGTAGAGCCGGTGGAGCAGATGATCTCCCCTGTTTTGGAGAGGTCGGAGGAATAGCCGTCGTACAAAGAATAGCCGCCTTTTACCGCCGGCTCAAAAAGAGCGTCCCACACCCGCTGGAATTCGGGGGTATCGGCGTTGAGCTTTTCCCCTTCCAGCAGGTCGCCGCCCATCTGGCGCACCCCCACCTGGGCCAGGTTGAAGATCGAATCCGCCGTATAAAAGCTTTGTCCGTCCTGCGGCACGTCGGGGGTCCTGGCGTCGGTCCAGGCGTAGTAAAGCAGCGAAGCCCGGGCGATCCCCTCAAAGGTGGAAAGATCGTTCATGGTGACGCCTGCCTCCGCCGCAAAGCGGTCAAAAAGGGTCTGATTCAAAAACAAAACCTCGGTGGATTTGGCAAAGGGGAAGACATACAGCTTGCCGTCGTCCAGCCTGCCCTCCTCCAAAAAGCGGGGCAGATAGGCCTCCAGCTCCTCCTGGGTAAACTGTTCGTCCAAAGAGGCCAGCAGCCCCTTTTCCTGCAGCAGCATAGCGGTCGCCGGGTAGCAGGTGGTCATATCCGGCATCTCCGGCGCGCCGGGGTCTCCCGCGGCGATCATGGTGAGTTTTTCCTGCACCGCGGCAGAACCGGAAACGGAGGTCACGCTGATGATGATCCCCTGCTCCCTCCCCACGGTGCTGTTGAACTCGTCTACCAGGGCGCTCATGGAGTCTTCCATCTGGCTTCCGAAATTGTGCCACAGGGTCAAGGGGACTGGGTGTTTCGGATCCAGCTTGTCCTGCCCCCCGCAGCCGGGAAGGGCCAGGATCAGGATCATGGCCAAAACCAGAGCCAGGCCTGTTCTGTATTTTTTCATCGTCGTCTCCTCCTCATTCTTTCCGGGCCGTGCGCACCGGCGAAGGGGCTGAAAAAGCCCTTTCCAGCGGCTTTTGACACCTTGCGCCATAAAAAATCACCCCAAAAATCACCCCTTTTGGGGCCCTGCAATCACCTTGTGGATGATGACACATCCCCATGGGGCCGATACAATGATAGCAGAGAAAACTTTTCCCGGGTATCCTTACAAGATACATGTTAACATTGGGCTCTAACTAAGTCAAGTGATTCCACGCGTGAACGGAGGGAAAGGAGGGGCTGGCCAATGGACCGCAAGGAGGAGCTTCTGACAGAGGTCATCCGCTGTGTGGAACGGCTGGACTACCGCGATCTGCAAAAGCTCAGCGACTACATCACCCAGTTGGAATCCAAGGATCCGCACCCGGGCGGCAGGGAGGTGAAGCGCAGCGATGACTCCTAAAAAAACCGCCGACTTCACCGCAAAATGCCGGGTCTTCCGAGACGGGGACGTCTATCAGTACACTTTTTTCTGCGATATCTGTGAAAATGGATACACGACCTCCCCCGTTCAGGCCTCCGGCCCCGGCGAGGCTCAAGCCCTGGCGGAGGCCGAAGCGCGGCTTCACTTTAACTGGTGCCGCCGGTGCCGCCGCTGGGTGTGCGACGAACATTTCAATGAAAACCAGATGATGTGCACCGACTGTGCGCCAAGGATATGTCTCCACTGCGGGGCCGAGATCCTTCGCGGCGACCAGTTCTGCACCCGCTGCGGCACACCGCAGTACGAAACAACGAAGGAAAGGATGGAATGATATGTCTGATCTGTTGGGTGGGCTCATGAAAGGGCTCTCCGGTTTTATGCCTCAGGACGACCCGGCCGTACAGCTGATGACCGCCCAGAGCGAGGTCTCCGACCTTGTCGAAAAAGAGAAGGAGCTGTATGCGGAGATCGGCAAAAAAGCTGCGGAACAGTACGGTCTGGACAGCTTCGGCCCTCTGGCCGACCGCGTCCGCCTGGTTCAGTCCAATTTATCCTCCGCTCAGGAACGGCTCAAAGGCCTGTAGGCGGAAAAAGCGGCCAAGGAAAAGGCCGACCGTGAAGCCCGGGAGGGCCGTACCTGCCCGGAATGCGGCTATGAAAACCCAGAGGGCACCAAATTCTGTCAGGAATGCGGCGCCAAGATCGGGCAGGCGAAAAAGATTTGTCCCAGCTGCGGCGTGGAAAACCCCATGGGGATGAAATTCTGTCAGGAGTGCGGCGCCCGGTTGGAAGGCGGCGGCGACAAAAACATCTGCTCCGCCTGCGGGGCGCAAAACCCGGATGGCACCCGTTTTTGCGGGGAATGCGGCGCAAAGCTGGCCTAAGGGCCCAGACAACAACGGATAGAGGAGGAACCGGAAATGGCGTTTTTAGATAAGCTCAGCTCCATGGCCAAAAACGTGGGGGATAAAACCGGCGATATGCTGGAGACCTCCAAGCTCAATTCCAAAATCGGCGACGAGCAAAAAAAGATCCAGGCCGCGTACTTAAAGATCGGCGAACACTGCTACGAAAAATTTGCGGAGGGAGAAAGCTTCGACCCGCAGGTCACAGAGCTCTGTGAGGCGATCCGCACCGGCAAAGAGGTCATCGCCGCCACCCAGCAGGAGATCGCGGAGATCAAGGCGCCCAAGACGCCCAAGACGCCTCCCGCCGCGCCGGAGCCCCAGCCGGAGACTCCCCCGGAGCAGACGCTCAAATGTCCCGATTGCGGCGCGCAAAACCCTGAAGGCACCAAGTTCTGTCAGGAATGCGGCGCCCGGTTGGACGCCCCGGCCCCTGCCGCCCCCGAAGCCGCCGCGTCCGGCGTCTGCCCCAGTTGCGGCGCGCAAAATCCCGAAGGGATCAAATTCTGCCAGGAATGCGGCGCCCGGCTGGAACCCCCGGCCCCTGCGCCAGAACCAGAGCCTGAGCCCGATCCCCGGTGTCCCGCCTGCGGGGCCGTGAACCCGCCCGGGATCAAATTCTGCGGGGAGTGCGGCGCGCGGCTGTAAAACGTCCGCGCCCCTGCCGCCTGAAAGGAAGTGGCCTTTGTGGCAACCTATCAGCAGCCCTGCGTCCACTGCGGCGCCATGACCGAGCGGGACGCCCGCGCCTGTCCCTCCTGCGGCAGCATGAGCCCTTTTGGCTATCTTTGCCCCACCTGCCTGCGGCCCATCCAAAAAGGAAAAGCCCTCTGCGCGGGCTGCGGACGTCCTCTGTACGTTCCCTGCCCCGCCTGTGGCGCTTCCACCTTTGTGCAGGAGAACTGCGAGCACTGTAACGCCAGCCTGATGGTCTACTGCCAAAACAAGCGCTGCGGCATCCGGCAGTTCTTTCAAAACACCCGATGCACCGCCTGCGGCAAAAAGATCAAGGCGGTCAAACAAGACAAATGAGGTGACGGGGAATGCTCAAAGCATTCACAAGGAATTATGAAGACAATTCCACCGAGGCGGGGTTCCAGTTTACCTTTTACTGCGACATCTGCCAGGATGGATACAAAAGCTCCTTCATCGAATCGGATACCTACCGGAAACAAAAGGGCCTGCGGGGCATCACCCGGGGCGTCGGCGTGCTGGGAAGCCTCATCGGCGGCCGGGCCAGCAACCTGGGGTATTCGGTGGAGCGCGGGGGGAACATTCTCTCCGAGCGTTTTGAGGGCCAGAGCCCCGAATGGCACAAGGAGCACGAGCAGGCCTTTGAACGGGCGCAAAACGAAGCCCAACAGCATTTCCATCGCTGTCACGGCTGCCACAAATACGTCTGCGACGCCTGCTACAATGAGGAAGAGGGCCTTTGCACCGACTGCGCCCCTCGCCAGGAGATTGCCGTAGCCCGGGCCCGTGCCGGGGCGATGATGCGAAACATCCAGGCGGCGGGGGAATCCGCCACCGTATGGCAGGGCGTCATCGAGAGCAAGACCACCGTCTGCCCGGTGTGCGGGAAGCCCGCCGGAGCCGGAAAGTTCTGCAACAACTGCGGCGCTTCCATGGCCATGGCCGTCTGCCCGGGCTGCGGCGCCCAAAACGCCCAGGGCGTGCGGTTTTGCCGGGAATGCGGCGGCCCCATGAACGCCCCGGCCCGCTCCCCCGGAAAATGCGCCGCCTGCGGGGTACAAAACCCGCCCGGCACCAAATTCTGCGGCGGCTGCGGCGCAAAGCTTCTTTAAATACGCCCTTATCTTTTCCGGCCGGGAAGATCCCCGCCGGATCATCATGAGAAAGAGAGGTTCTTATTATGGCTTTTTGTGGAAATTGCGGTACAAAATTTGAAGACGGCAAAAAATTCTGCCCCAACTGCGGCGCACCGGCGCCCCAGGCAAAAGCTGCCGAGCCAGCCGCTCCGGCTACCCCCGCCCCTCAGGCGGAACCTGCCGCTGCCGCTCCCGCCGCCGTCCAGGATCTTCCCGTAGACGCCAAAGACGCGCAGGACAACAAGATCATGGCGGTACTGGCCTACATCATTTTTCTTATCCCCCTGCTCGCCGCCCCAAAAGATTCGAAATTCGCTCGCTTCCACACCAACCAGGGAATGGTGCTCTGCCTGTCCGCTGTGGCCTGGGCCATCGTCAGCTTTATCCTCACCTTTATCCTGGCCATGTTTGACAGCTTCATCACCTCTATGCTTGCCCTGCTGGTAAGCTTCCTGGGCTTTGTCATTTCCATCGGCATCACCATATTCGCCATCCTCGGCATCGTCAACGCCCTGGGCGGTAAGATGAAACCCCTGCCGCTCATCGGCGGTATCCATCTTTTGAAATAATCCGCGGGCTCACCCGGAAGGGGGAACCGCCCTTTCCTTAAAAAGGAGGATTCTATCGTGGCAAGTAAATTCTGTACCACCTGCGGCGCCCCTCTGGAAGGGCGGAAATTCTGCACCTCTTGCGGCGCGCCGGCAGAGGCCGAATCTTCGGCGGAAGCGCCTGTCTCCGCAGAGCCCACCGCTCCGGAACCGGCACCTGCTCCCGCTCCTACCCCTGCTCCCGCTCCCGCGGCGGTGGCCGTCGCCGAGGCCGCACCTGCTCCTGCTCCGGCCCCAGCCCCGGTCTCAGCGCCCTCCGCTACAGCGCAGACCGAATCCCCGCCTCCGGCGGGAAGCAAATACGCCCCTGTTTCCCTGGGCGGCTGGATCGGCATCATGCTGCTGCTCATGCTGCCCCTGGTTAACGTGGTGCTGCTCATCGTCTGGGCCTGCGGCGGCTGCAAAAAGGTAAATAAACGCAATTTTGCCCGCGCCTCCCTGATCCTGATGGTCGTCTGTCTGATCCTCAGCGTTATCGCCGGCGTTGTCATCAAGCTCACCTTCGACTCCTTTATGAAGGCGGCCGGGCTCGACAGCTCCGCCTGGAGCTCCATTGGCGCGCTGATCTCCGGCGACGACAGCGCCTTCTCCTCAAGTTCTAGCTCCAGCTCCGGATCCGGCTTCGACTACGAGGATTTTCTCAGCCGGGCACAGCAATCCGGAGGATCCGAAGATTATTCCGAAGAAGACGGCTATGAGGACGGCTACGAAGAGGAATTTTTTGAATCCACCGAAAGCACCCCCGGCTACGAAGAGGAATACGATTCCGAAGGGCTGACCCAGGAGGAAAAGGATCTTCTCAACGCCGTTTTGACCGGAGACCGCGACGCTCTGCGCCGCCAAGGTTACTCGGAGGAAGAGATCGATCAGGCCATCGCCGTCTTTGGCGGCACCGGTCTCGGCGCGCTTTTGGGCGGATTTTCCTGATTTCTCCCGCCCGCTCCGGAAATACCCAAAGGTTCCAATGGTTCAAAGGCCTGTCTTTATCAGGCCGCTTTGATGGTAAAAAACGAGGGGACGCGCCCCAAAGGCGCGCCCCCTCGTTTTTCTGTGTTTTGGGTGCGCGGCGCTGCGGCAGCCCGGCGGCGCATTTTTTCTGAATACACCGCCCTACAAACGATTGCTTCTTTTTTCATCGCCAGGTATCTCCGCTTTCGTCCTCCCGCATCTTTGGTTCCTGCCGAAGCTCATGTGGAGCCACGCCATAGGTCCTGCGAAACAGCTTGGAAAAATAGGAACTATTTTCGTATCCCAGTTCCTCCGCAATGGCGTTGACTGGCTTTTGTGTCTCCTGCAACAAATATCTGGCCCGCTCCATGCGCCGTTTTAATAAATAAACGGCAATAGACACTCCCATTTCCTGTTTAAACAGCCGGGCCAGATAATCCGGATTGAGATACACTTCCTCCGCCAACGTGGTACGGGAAATGTTCTCTCCCAAATGTTTTTCGATGTATTGCTTCAGCCGTTCCGCCACCGACCGGTTATCCTCTACAAAATTCCCATAATCCAACGCTGCGTCGATCAGATAAAAAAGATATTTTTCCATTGCCCGCACCGATCCCAAAGATTCCCGCTCCAACCGGGCGGCCGTAGGATTGTCAAACAGCCGGTGCGCCTCGATCTCTTTTTCTCTCAACTGGGAGAAGACCAGCTGAATCATGTCATAGCGCAGGCTCTTGAGGGCCTCCTCCGTTACGCCGCGTCTTTTTTCCATCGCGTCTAGATAGCCGCTTAAGCTCCGGTGGATCCCCTCCCGATTGCCCGCCTCAAACAAGATCGCGATCCGTTCCAGATCCGGCCCCGTATAGGGCAGCTGCGACGGAAATATTTCATCGATCAGCACCGCCTCATTCCAAAAAGAAAGGGCTTCCTTTCGGGCTTCCAATAGTCTTTCTGCCGATTCTCCGGCCTGGGTTAGGGGGACCATCCGGTCGATCAGACATAAAGTATCACAGTAAAAGTATCGTTTATACTCGCAGATAAATTCCTCTGCCCGAAGCTTGGCGTCTTTTGGGCCCCAGGCCTGTGCCGGCGCCAGCAATGCCAGCAAGTATTGATCCTGCCCCAGGGAAACGATCCCCTCCGCCCGGGCCCCGTCGCATTGAAAAAGCTCTTCTGCCACATTTTTAAAGGCGTATTCCCGCATGGAATCCCGCCATGTCTCGGCGGATTCGCCATAAGAAAGGGAAAACAGCATCAACAGAAAGCGGTCATCCGGCCGGTAGCGGTAGCCGCTTTCCGGCAAGTATTTCCACACCTTTTCTCCGCTCCATTCTTCCCGGTGCAAAGCCAGCTCCTTCCAAAAATGGTTCCATAGGTTTTTCTGGTTGTCCAGCCAGTATTGGCCGTATTGTTGATACTGCTGGTTTTCCAGGCTTTCGGCGGCCTTCTCCGCCGCTTTTAAGATGATCTCCCGCAGTTCGGAGTATTCGATCGGTTTGAGAAAATAGTGAAAGCTGCCCAGCACTACCGCCTGCTGGGCGTAGCTGAATTCCGCATAGCTGGTAAGAAAAATGTTCTGCAGCAAAATGCCCTGTTCATTGACCCACCGCAGCAGATCCAACCCGCTTTCGTGGGGCATTTCAATATCGCTGACCAAAATGCCGATGGGTACCGTCTGCAAAATCTCTTTGGCCTTGCGCACACTTTGCGCCATATACACTTGTTCAAATGGCATTGAGCTCCAGTCGATGCCCTGCCGGATCCCCTCCAGGACAAAACGATCGTCATCTACGATAAGAATATTCACCCCTCTTCCCCCTTTTTCCTGTTTTCCGGATCCAGCTGCGGCAAAAGGATCTCAACCCGCGCGCCGCCCTGGCTGTTATTGGAAAAGGCGACTCGGGCTTTTCCTTGATAGATGATCTCCAGCCGCTGCAGGGTATTCCAGATCCCAATGCCGCGGCCGTTTTGCGGTCGAACTCGGCGTCCGGCGTTCAGCGCCTCCAACACGGGAGGTGCAAAACCGTCTCCTGTATCATCGATCACGAGGGAAATCCAGCGGCCGTCCTCTCGCTCCAAGGCCTCCAAGATGATCCGGATCTCCAAAACGCCCTCCGGGTCCATGTTGTGGCGAACGCTGTTTTCTACCATGGTGAGGATCACCAGCGGAGCAATGCGGACCCCCTCAAGATCTCCGCGCCGCTGTACCTGACAACAAAATTCCGCGCCGTATCGGATACGCTGAATATCCAGATAATCCTCCACCACCCGGAGTTCTTCCTCCAAGGGGGCCGGTTCCATTCCATTGCGAAAAATAGCGCGCAGATATTGGCACACCAACATTGATAACTGCTGAATCTCTTTGTTATGGCCGGTTCCCGCCATGCTGTAGATGATATTCAAGCAGTTGAGATAAAAATGGGGCTGGATCTGTTTTTGCAGATAGTCAAATTCCACGCCCTGGCGCAGCAATTTCTCCTCATAAACTTTGATCTTTAGCTCCTCCACCTGTTCCAACAGGCGATGAAACGCCTGATCCGCCTGTTCCAGTTCCAAAAAATTTCCCCGGTCAAAGGCTTCTCCGTTTTTGTTGTAACTGCCCAGATGCTCTGAAAAAACTCGGATCGGATCCACCACCGAACGCTTGGTATACCAAAGCAGCACCAATCCCGCCGCCACCAACGCCACAGAAACAAACGCAAGCAGCATTTGTGTCAGGGTAGCGCGCTCATAAGCGCCCCAATTTTCGATGACAATGTGGACAAGGAAATCCCCTTTTTTAAAGCGCTCGGTTACGGCGAGTCGGCGGCTGAAAAAAGGGCCTCCTGTCAGCGGCATCTCTTCTTCCCAAACTTGTCCGTCGGCGGTAAAGCGACGGCCTTGCCCGTCTTCCAGGATCATAAGCCGATCCGTCCCACCCCCGCCGGTCATCGCCGCGAGAAGTTTGTCCGCCTGGATCCACGCCCCAGCTAATTGTCCGCGATAGCGATAGACTCGCAAAAAGCACAGGTCATCCCCGAAGCGCACCAACGTCCAAGTGTTGGCGCGGGCCAACTCCTCCATTTCCCCACTTTGCAGCCGTGCTTTGATCTCGCCGAGGATGGCACTGTACTGGGAAAAAGAGAAATATCGGTTGGGAGACGCCACAAGCTCTTCCCCGTCTTTTGGGTAAAGATAAAAATTGAACCATCGTCCGCCGGTGGTCTGCATTTCCGAAAAGCGGCTTTTGACGCTGCGCACTGCTACGATCCGTTCCAACTCATCGGCAGATTGCTCCAGGGCAGAGGCGGACGGGTTTCCAATAACCGTGTTGAGCAGCATATAGCCTACGTTTTCCATCCGTTCATCCACCTCTGCTGCATAAAGATCCAGGTTCGTCTGAAACAGCTCTATGCTCTGGCGGCGCACATGCCATACCGTCATTACGCTGATCCCCGCACAAATAAGCAGAAGAAAAATATACCCTGCCAAGGATGCCTTTAAAAGCGATGCCGCCGAATGCTTTTTCCTCTCTTTTTTCATGTCCTCGCCTCCTTTCGGCCGCCGCTGGCCCATTTTCAATTTCATTATACTGAATCCCCTTGGGAAAAGAAAGCCTGCGCAAACGCCAAACAAACCGGGAGGCACTGCCCCTCAGTTTGTTTGGCGTCTTCTGTAGTCCTTTTATCCCTTAACTGCGCCAAGGGCAATGCCCTCCTGGAAATATTTTTGCAGAAAGGGGTAGATCATAATAATGGGGATAATGGCTACAAAAGCAATGGCCATACGGATCGATACCGATGGGATCTTAATACTGGTAGCAGCCGCCGAGCCCATGGCGGAACTTGCCAACGTCCGGATATCCTCCAAAATTCGGTACAACAAGGTTTGTATTCCGTACATTTTCTGATCGGACATAAAGTACAGGCCATTGAGCCAATCGTTCCAATAATCCAGGCCGGCAAACAGGCCGATGGTAACCAGGATCGGTTTGCCCAGGGGCAGCACGATCTTGGTGTAGGTGGTCAGCAGCCCCGCGCCGTCGATCTCCGCCGCCTCATAGATAGCATCCGGAATGCTGCTGACAAAAAAGCTTCGCATCAGCAGCACATGGATGGCGCTGAGCATCAGATAGGGCACCACCAAAGCCAAAAAAGTGTTTTTGATGTGAAACGCATTGGTATAAGTAAGATAAGTCGGAACCAATCCTCCGGAAAACAGCATGGTAAAAAACACATAAAAGCTAAAGAATTTACGGCCCGGCAGTTTTTTCAGCGCCAGGGAAAATGCCATCATAGAACCCATCAGCAAATGCAGCGTCGTGCCAATTACTGTAGCCGCCACCGTAAGGCCATAAGCCCGAAAAATGGACGTTCCCTTTTTGATTAGGTATTTGTACGCCTCTATGCTGAATTTATTGGGCCAAAAAGAATAGCCATGGGCCACCAGTTCGTTTTCATCGGTAAAGGAGGACATGATCAGAAGCAGAAAAGGCAGGATCACGCAGATCGTTTCTACTATCATTACCACATGGGCAGCAATCTGAAACACCTTTTCCCCTTTGGTTTGCAGCATATCGTTCCCCCCCTTCTTAGAACAACGCATTATCCGGGCTTATCCTGCGTACGACGGTGTTGGAAAAAAGGACCAGGAAAAACCCCACGATCGACTGATAGAAACCAGCGGCGGACGCCATGCCGATATTGCCGATCTTCATCAGGGAACGATACACATAGGTATCGATGGTGTTGGTCACATCAAACAGGCTGCCGGAGTTCATGGGTACCTGATAAAACAGCCCAAAATTGGAATAAAACACGCGGCCGACATTGAGCAGCACAATGGTGATGATGGTGGGCAGCAAACAGGGCAGGGTAATGCTCCAGATTTGACGAAGCTTCCCTGCTCCGTCGATTTTGGCTGCCTCATAAAATGCGTCGTCGATGCCAGTGATCCCGGCAATGTAGATCAGACAGGAATACCCAACCTCTTTCCAGGAATTCACAAACACCAAGATAAAGGGCCAATATTTTTTTTCGGTATACCAGGCTACCCCTTCCAATCCCAGGGGAGACAAGATGGATTTATTGATCATCCCATTGTCCACGCTTAAAAATCCAAACACAATATAACTGACGATGATGATCGAGATCAAAAATGGAAAGAGCACGGCGCTTTGGTACACCTTTTTTGCATACTTATTTTTGATCTCTGTGATGAAAATCGCGAATAGAACTCCCAGCGCCATATTGACAAGGATAAAGGCCAGGTTATAGCACAATGTGTTCCGGGTGATGGTAAAGGCGTCGTTGGTGGCAAAAAGGTACTCAAAATTTTTCAGGCCATTCCACGGGCTTCCGTAGATCCCCGTCGACACCTTGTATTTTTTGAAGGCCACCACAATCCCCGTCATCGGGATGTAATTGTTGATAAAAAAATAGATCAGCCCCGGCAACATCAGCAAATAGGCAGGCGCCCATTTTTTAAACAGATAACGGCTTCGGCCGCGGCGGTGCGAGACGCGCCGCACAGGCCTGGCCTGGCTTTCGGCTTGTTGAATCTTCAAGCGCTTCTCCCCCTTTAAAAGGGAGGGATTGCCCTGGACGGGCAATCCCTCTGAAATTTTGCGCAGATCAGACCTTGCTTATTTGGAGGCAAGCCAGGCGTCAAGCTGTTCCTGCTTGGCGTCCATAATGGTCTGCAGCCCTGCTGCGTAAAGCTCCGCATTGAATTTTGGCAGTTCCACCTCGGGGTCAACCGAGCCGGAGCCGATGGCGTAAGCGTATTTTTCCCGCACGGAGTTCAGGTTGGCAAGTTCCGTCTCAAACTCCGCTCCGTCAAAAAGGAACCCATACGCCTTGGATACTTTCATATTGTTGTTGTACCTGGCCATGGCCTCAGGCAGATCTTCGGGATTCCCGGCCCAAATACCGGCGGCATATTGGTTTGGCATCTCCCAGCCGCGATTCATATGATACCCGACAGAATCCAGATCTTTGCCCTCCGGGAAATCGACGATGGGGCTGTTTCCCTTATCCACATAAACAAAGTGTTCTCCCTCGATGCCCCAGTTCATCAGGTTGTTAAACTCCGCGCTGCCATAGACCCAGTTGAGGAATTCCATGGCCTTTTCCGGGTTTTCAGAGTTGCTGGCAATGCTCCAGCCGTCCAAAATGGTACATCCATTTTTAATGGGCTCGTCAAAATCGAAGCAAACGCAGGGGAAGCCGGTGGCTTGCTCCGCCTCTACAGCGCGATAGGGTTTGGTAAGATCGAAGTCGCAGAACAAGTTGCCTGCGCGCATTTGGGTGGTTCCGCTGTCATTGGAGGTAGCCATATCTTTCTGGACATAACCCGCCTGATACCACTGGCGCATCAAATTGACCCTTCTAAGGTACTCGTCAGATTCATACCAGTTGGAAACTGTGGTGTCGTTGGCAGGATCCAGCAAAACGCCAAACTCGTTGCCTAAGTTATCAATGCCGCGGCCCAGGAAAATAGAGGCCGGCGTATAAATATAGTCGCCGCCAAAGACGATCATATCTGGGAATTTTGCATGGACAGCCGCAAAAATGTCGGTCATATCCTCCAGTTTCGTCAATTTAGAGCAATTTTCGCCTACGTCGATGCCGCACTCGTCAAGAATATCTTTTCTCATGATCATCCCGCCGGCGTAATCACGTTCTTTGTTCATGGGGATGGCGTAGACAAAGCCGTTGATGTTTGCGATCTTAGATTCCTCTCCGTAGATCGCCTCTACTTTGTCGCCATGAAGATCCAGCAGCGGGCCAAGATCTTGAATGTAGCCGTTGGTAATATAGGAAAGAGGGCCGCTGCCATCGGCAGGCATTGGGAACACATCCAGTTTTTCGCCGCTGGTCAGCATCAGCATCAGCTGGGTGGAGTAGGTAGAAGGAACTGTTACGATGTTGAGCTTCATGTTCAGTTCCTGAAGGACCAGGTCTTTCATCGCCTGTTCCACCAGAGCCTGATCGGGATAATCGCCGCCGACAATGTACATCAGCGTTACTTCATAAGGGGCCTCGCCGCCCTGAGATCCGCTCTCGGGCGTCTGGGTATTGCCTCCCCCCTGGGAAGGCGCTGCAGGCGCGCTGCCGCATCCAGAAAAGGCCGCCATAACCAGAACTGTCGCCAAAAGGATGGCCAAAATACGTTTTTTCATTATGCTCCTCCTATCTCTTGCATCGGCTGCCGGTTTCAGAGAAACGCCGCATCTTTTTCACCGGCTGTTTAAACGGTTCGTTTGTGTCTTTATCATACCGGCTGGCGGCGGCTTTCACAAGGAACATTCCAGACCTCTGATGCAAAAATCCGGATTTTCGCCTTTCGCTATTTTCGAAAGGGGGGCTTTTTATATCCGCGTCCGCTCTCAAGCTCCTTGGCCTGCTGCTGATGCTATCTGACCATCTGTTTCACTTTTCCCCCGGGACGGCGCCGCTGTGGTCCACCTGGCTGGGCCGCCTTTCCGCCCCTCTATTTTTCTTTTGTATGGCGCAGGGAGTCCTGCATACCCGCAGCCCCGGCCGCTATTTGCTGCGCCTGTACTCGGCCTCGCTGCTTATGGGTCTCGGGAACCTGCTGCTGCCCCGGCTGCTCCACAGCGGGCAATCCATCCCCTGCAACATCTTCTCCACCCTGTTTTTGGGCGCGGCCCTATGCGCCCTAGCCCGAACCGCATTGCAAGACCCCGCCGCCGCCCTTCGCCCGGCGGGAGCTTTTTTGCTGCTGGAATTTCTTTCCCCGGCCCTGATTTATGTCCTGCCAAAGAGCTGGGAGCCGGCCGTCGCCCTGCTGCTGCCAACTCCATCCACTGTGGAAGGAGGGCTCCCCTTTGTTCTGCTGGGCCCTCTTTTGTTTCTCTGCGCCGGTTCCCGTTCGCGCCTTGCCGTGGGGTTTCTGCTATTTTCTTCCGGCTTTTTGCTCCCTGCCCTCTCCCTCGTCCCTGCGCAGGGCATAGAGGCGCTTTTATCCCCCGGCTCCTGCCAGTGGATGATGGCGCTGGCCCTTCCCCTGCTGCTGTTGTATAACGGCCGGCCTGGGCCCCGGCTAAAATGGCTTTTTTATGCGGTTTATCCCCTGCATATCTGGCTTTTCTTCACCCTTTCCGCCGTCTTTTGACCGCCCGCTTTGCTGTGCTAACACGCTTTTCTGCTTGCGGGGAAAACCGCACTTTGCCGGGTTTCCCGACGCTTTCACACTTTTCTTTGTGAAAGTGGCCCAGTGTTTTTCTTTTCCCTCTGTGCTATCATAACCATAGAGCGGTTATGCCGGGGAGCGTGTTTCCACGGTATGGCGACTGCCCGAACCCGCGGTAGACGGTTCGGGCTTTTTTGCGGCCATTGGCCGGGAAAGGAACTAATCGTCATGAGATCTCATTCGTTTTGGAAATCCCTTCCTTCCGTGCTGCTGGGCAATGTGCTCTACGCCTTTGCCATTGCGGCCTTTGTGATCCCCGGGGGGCTTATCACCGGCGGCACCACCGGCCTTGCCTTATTTTTTCATCACAGCCTGGGCGTTCCGGTGGATCTGTTCGTCACCTGCTCCAATGTGCTGATGTTCCTGCTGGGCGTAGTCTTTTTGGGGAAGAGCTTTGCCCTGACCACTTTGGTCTCCACCTTTGCCTACCCCCTGCTGCTCTCCCTGTTCCAGCGCCTTCCCTTTTTGCAGCAGCTCACCTCTGACCGTCTGCTTTGCGCCCTCTATGCCGGCGCGCTCATCGGCCTGGGCCTTGGCTTGGTGCTGCGGGTAGGCGCCTCCACCGGCGGGCTGGATATTCCCCCTTTGCTGCTGCAAAAAAAATGGGGGATCTCCCTTTCCCTCTCCATGTATCTGCTGGATTTCACGATCCTCCTGCTGCAAATGTTCCTTTCGGAAAGCGAGGAGGTCCTCTATGGGATCCTGCTTGTCCTTATCTATACCCTGGTCATGGATAAAGTGCTGGTGGCCGGGAAACGCCAGATCCAGGTACAGATCGTCAGCGAAAAATTTGAAGAGATCAACGCCGCCATCCAAAACGGCCTCGACCGCGGCTCCACCCTCATGCAGGCGGTCAGCGGGCGGCTGCGGGAGGAGCGGCTGGTCGTCTTCTCCGTCATCTCCCACCGGGAGCTTCCCAGGCTCAAACAGCTGGTCGCCGAAATTGACCCCGCGGCTTTTCTCGTCGTGGCCGAGGTGGGCGAGGTGCGGGGCCGCGGTTTTTCGATGGAAAAGATCAGCCGGCCGGACAGCGACGAAGGCCCCTGCCCGCGCTGAGCCCTATTTCCTGAGACGCACAAAAGGAGAAAACGCCGGAGCCATGGCGTTTTCTCCTTTTGTTTTGGGGTGCTTTCTATGGCTTTGCAGGCCCGGAAACGGGCGAAAGTGCTATGAAGGCGGACAGCTTTACAGCGTCATCCGCCCATTTCCCCTCTCAATCGCATGAGGATCTTTTTTTCTCGACGGGAAACCTGTACCTGGGTCATCCCCAGCTCCCGCGCCGTTTGTACCTGGGTTTTTCCCCGGTAGTACCGAAGCTGGATCAACCGCTGATCCTGCTCCTCCAGACGCCCAAGCTGCTGGAGGAGGGAGAGGCTGTCCGTCAGCGCCTCCTCCGGGGAATCCACCGGGATATCGATCTGGCCGCCGCCCTCCTGTTCTCCCTCCGTGAGGGAAAGGGGCGGGGATGAGACCCCCAGCGCCTCCACTACCTGTTCCGGCTCTACGGAAAGTTCCCGGGCCAACTCGTTCACCGTGGGCTCCCGTCCTTCCCGGGCGGCCAGGCGTTCCCGGGCCCGCGTCGTTTTCAGAGACAATTCCTTAAGGGTTCGGGAAACTTTGACACTGCCGCCGTCCCGAAACAGGCGGCGCATCTCCCCCAGGATCACCGGCACGGCATAGGTGGAAAACCGCACGCCCCGCGTCTCGTCAAAGGCGTCGGTCGCTTTGACCAGGCCCATACACCCGGCCTGGAACAGATCCTCATATTCGATCCCACGGCCTTTGAACCGATGGGCACAGGCGTGCACCAACCCCAGGTTCGCCTCGATCATCCTGTCCCTTTGCTCCTGCATCAGCAGCATGGCTTACGCTCCTTTGGAGAGGATCGTCTTTTCCATCGTCACCGTCGTTCCTCTTCCCGGCCGGGAAGAGACCCGCAGCTTATCCATAAAAGATTCCATGACCGCGAAGCCCAGGCCGGCCCGCTCCCCATTTTCGCAGGTGGTAAAAAGGGGCTCCATGGCTTTCTTTACGTCCTCGATGCCGCAGCCCGTATCACGGACGCGGATGACGACCCTTCCCTGTTCCAGAATTTTGGCCTGTATGTAAATGACGCCGATCCCATCCCGGTAAGCGTGGACGATGCAGTTGGTCACAGCTTCGCTCACCGCCGTTTTAATGTCCGCCAGCTCCCCGATGGTGGGATCCAGCGGGGCGATAAAAGCCGCCACCGCCGCGCGGGCAAAGCCTTCGTTGGCGGAACGGCTGGGAACAGTCAGCTTCATCTCGTTGATCGCTTTCATGATCTTTTCCCCTCCTGTTTTTCCCCGGGCCGGGTGTCCTCTATCTGCGCGATGCGGTCAAGCCCCGCCAGGCGCATCACCTTTTTCAGCGGCGAAGAGACATGGCGCAGGCACAGCGCCCCGCCAAAGCTTTGCAGCAGCCGGTAGCGCCCCATCACCAGCCCGATGCCGGAGCTATCCATAAACGTGACGCCCCCAAAATCCAGGATCATCTTTTGGGGCCGCACCCGCTGCGCCATTTCGTCGATCTTCCGGCGGATCTCCCCGGCGCCGTGATGGTCGATCTCCCCGGAGAGGAAGGCCGTCATCGTCTCTTCCTCCACCGTCAGCTGCACGTCCATGTTATCCGTCCTTTCTGATCCAATCAGTAATAATCCTCGTAAAATATACAAAACAACGGCTGTTCGCAGCCAACAAAAAAGAAGCCCTTATCCCGGCAGATACCATCTACCAGAATAAGGGCTTTCGTCTGAAAAATTTGTCGGAACAGGCAGGCTGTTCCCTTTTTATTTTGTCGTATCCTGCAAGGCGGGAAAACGGCTTTGCAGCAGTGGGCGGATCTCCGCCGCCAGATAAAGGGAGCCGCAGATAAAGACGGCGTCCTCTTCCCCCGCCGCTTTTAGGGCCTGCTCCAGCGCGGAGCCAAGGCTATCGGCCGCCGCCGTCTGCGGGCAGTACGCCCGCGCCAGCACAGCCAGCTCCCCGGCGGGCAGAGCCCGGGGGCCCGGCGGCGTCACCGCCCAAAAGCGCCCGGCCCGGGCGGCGACCAGGGCCGTCGAACCGGCTGTATCCTTATCCGCCAGCATCCCCATGATCACCGAGACCCGCTCCCGGGGGAACTCCTCCAGCGCCGCTGCCAGCGCCCGGCATCCGTCCGGGTTGTGGGCGCCGTCTAAAATGACCAGCGGCCGGCGGGAAAAGCACTCCATCCGGGCGGGAAACCGCACATTTTTTATCCCGTCTGTAATATTTTTATCAGAGATTACGAATCCTTCGGTCCTCAGCACCTTCAGGGCCTCCACCGCTGTCAGACAGTTGGAGATCTGGTGCCGCCCGCCCAGCGGGATCGTCAGTTCCAGACCGCCGTATTGGACGCGGCTGCCCAGCACGCCGCTCTCTTGTACCTGGGCCGACGCCGCCCCCGGGATGACAAGGCGGTTTTCCTCCTGGGCGCAGCGCTCCATGATGACCGCCAACGCCTCGGGCTCTTGCCCGGGGCCGCACACCGTCACCCCGCCCCGCCGCAGGATGCCGCATTTTTCAAAGGCGATCTTTTCCAGCGTATCCCCCAGGATATCGGTGTGGTCAAGCCCAATGGAGGCGATGACCGAAACCAGGGAGCGCGGGATGACGTTGGTGGCGTCAAACCGGCCGCCAAGGCCAACCTCAAGGCAAACGACATCGCATTGTTGGCGGGCGAACCATACAAGGCCCGCTGCGGTCACCGCCTCAAACTCCGAAAGGCTTACCCCCTCGGCCAAAAGCTCCTCCATAGCAGGGCGGACGCCCTGCACCAGCGACGCCAGTTCCTCCTCCCCGATCATGCGGCCGTCCACCTGCATCCGCTCCCGGAAATTGATCACAAAGGGGGAGATGAACAGCCCCGTGCGGTAGCCGGCCTCCCTCAGGGCCGAGGCACACATGGCGCAGACCGAACCCTTGCCGTTGGTCCCGGCCACATGGAGAAACCGCAGGCCCTCCTCCGGGTGCCCCAGCTTTGCCAACAGCGCGCGGATGGGGGAAAGCCCGGGCACCTTTTTAAAACGACGGAAGGAATGAAAATATGCTTCCGCTTCCTGACAGGTCATATTGCCGCCTCCTTGGGCGCTCCCGCGATCGAGAGCAGATCCTCCCTGCGCGGCAAAGGCCGCCGCAGGTGCGGCGGCCTTTGTGGGCGGGAGATTATTTTTTCAGGGCGTTGATGCTCTCTTCGATCTTCGCCAGGCGTTCCTTCAGCTTATCCAGCTTCTGCCGTTCCGCCTCCACAACGTTTTGCGGCGCTTTGGCCAAGAAATTCTGGTTGGAGAGCTTGCCCTCAAACATGGCGATATCCTTCTCGCAGGCCTTTTTCTCCTTTTCCAGGCGCTCCGTCTCCTTGGCCAGGTCGATGAGCTCATCCATGGGGATAAAGCAGCGGGCGGCGTCGGTAACCACCTGCACCGCGCCGGGGATCTCCCAGCTCTCGGCCACCTCCACATGGGAGGCGGAAGCCAGCCGTTCCATAAAGGGCGCGCCGCTGCGGAAGATATCCCCGAAAGCGGTGGCAATATAGACATGGGCTTTTTTGCTGGGCGGGACGTTCATCTCGGCCCGGCGGTTGCGCACAGCCTTGATCACGCTCATGATCTTTTCAAAGGCCTGCTCCTCCGCCTTAAAGTCGAGATCTTCGCGATATTCCGGCCATTTGGCCACCATGATGCTCTCGCTGTCGTTGGGGATGGCCTGCCAGATCTCCTCGGTGATAAAGGGCATGACCGGATGCAGCATTTTGAGGATACCGTTCATCACGTAAACCAGCACCTGCTGGGCGGATTTTGCGGTCTCCCCGCCGGCGGCGATGCGGGTCTTGGTCAGCTCAATGTACCAGTCGCAGTAAATATCCCAGGTAAAGTCGTACAGCTTCTGCACGGCGATGCCCAGTTCAAATTTATCCAGGTTCTCGGTCACTTCCCGAACCAGGGTGTTGTACTTGCTCAGCACCCATTTATCCTCTGTCTGCAGCGCCGCAGGCAAAGAAGGCTCCGTGATCTCCTCCGGAAGGTTCATGAGGATAAAGCGGGTGGCGTTCCAGATTTTGTTGGCAAAGTTCCGGCTGGCCTTCACCTTCTCCTCCGAGAAGCGCAGGTCGTTGCCGGGGCTGTTGCCGGTGGCCAGCATAAAGCGCAGGGCGTCGGCGCCATATTGGTCGATGATGACCAGCGGATCGATGCCGTTGCCCAGGGATTTGCTCATTTTCCTCCCCTGGGCGTCCCGCACCAGACCGTGGATCAGCACCGTTTTAAAAGGCGCCGCCCCCATGTGCTCCAAACCGGAGAACATCATGCGCACCACCCAGAAAAAGATGATGTCGTAGCCGGTGACCAGGGTGTCCGTGGGATAAAAATAATCCAGCTCCGGGGTCTTATCCGGCCAACCCAGGGTAGAAAAAGGCCACAGGGCAGAGGAGAACCAGGTATCCAGGGTATCCGGATCCTGGGTGAAATGGCTCCCACCGCACTTCGGGCAGGTATTCGGGGTTTCCCCGGCCACCACCAGCTCGCCGCAGTCGTCGCAGTAATAAGCGGGGATCCGGTGTCCCCACCAGATCTGACGGGAGATACACCAATCGCGGATCTCCTCCAGCCAGTGGTAATAGATCTTATCAAAGCGGTCCGGCACAAAGCGGGTGTCCCCTCTTTGCACGGCCTCGATGGCGGGCTTCGCCAGGGGTTCCATCTTGACGAACCACTGTTTGGAAACCCTCGGCTCCACCACGGTGCCGCAGCGGTAGCAGGTGCCCACATTATGCTTGTAGTCCTCGGTCTCCAGCAGGTACCCGCCGGCCTCCAGATCCGCCACAATGGCTTTTCTGGCTTCGTTGCGGTCCATGCCGGAATATTTTCCCCAGCCCTCGCAGATGTGCGCATCCTCGGTAAAGATGTTGATGACCGGCAGGTTATGCCGCAGGCCCACCTCGAAATCGTTGGGGTCGTGGGCAGGGGTGATCTTGACCACGCCGGTTCCAAAATCCATCTCCACATAGGTGTCCGCCACCACGGGGATCTCCTTGTTCACCAGGGGAAGGATCACGTTTTTCCCCACCAGCTGCCTGTAGCGCTCATCGTCGGGATGCACCGCCACGGCGGTATCGCCCAGCATGGTCTCCGGCCGGGTGGTGGCAACCTCAATATACCCGCTGCCATCGGCAATGGGGTAGCGGATGTGCCAGAAGGCGCCCGCTTTTTCCTCGTACTCTACCTCCGCGTCAGAAAGGGAGGTCTTGCAGTGGGGGCACCAGTTGATGATGCGCTCGCCGCGGTAGATGAGCCCTTTATCATACAGCCGCAGGAACACCTCTTTTACGGCTTTGGAACAGCCCTCGTCCATGGTAAAACGCAGGCGGTCCCAGTCGCAGGAGGAGCCCAGCTTTTTCAGCTGGCTGAGGATGCGGCTTTCATATTTCTCTTTCCATTCCCAGGCCCGCTCCAAAAACTTTTCGCGGCCCAGCATCTCTTTGGTCAGCCCTTCTTCTTTCATGGCGGCCACTACCTTCGCCTCGGTGGCGATGGCGGCGTGGTCGGTGCCCGGCATCCACAGGGCCTCATAGCCCTGCATCCGTTTCCATCGGATGAGGATATCCTGCAAGGTCTCGTCAAGGGCGTGACCCATGTGCAGCTGCCCGGTCACGTTGGGCGGCGGGATGACGATGGTATAAGGCTTTTTGTCCGGGTTGGGCTTTGCGTGGAAGTAGCCGCCGTCCAGCCAGAATTGGTAGGTGCGGTCCTCCACCTGCTTGGGGTCGTAAACTTTTTCCAGTTCTTTTCTCATGTTTCTCCTCCTTGTCCGCCGTCAGCCATGTCAACGGCCTCTCAGCGTCCAAAATTTGCCCATGTGTTTTGGGCGGCGAAAATCGCTAAAAAGTATTATACGGTATTCTAATGAAAAACGCAATCGCTTCCTTTTCTTCTTCCCTTCACCCAATTTCCATGCGGCGTTCTTTCTTTGTCCGCACAGGGGCGGTAACCTGCAAAAGACCCGGCGCAGTCCTTCCCCGACGAAGCGGAAAACGGCGCGGATAAAGCGTCCTGATTTTCCCGCAAAGCAAAACAGCCGCAGGCCCGTTGGCCTGCGGCTGTCTGTTATCCGGATAAAAGGGTTAGCGGGTGATCTCCGCGTCGCCGAACCAGAATTTCTCGGTGGGGGAGAAATACCAGCCGGTAAAGTTTTCATTGCACATCATGGGGGTCACGTTGAAGTACAGGGGCACCACATACGCGTCCTCCATCAGGATCTTCTCCGCGGCATAGAAAGCGTCGAAACGGGTCTTGCCGGAAGCCGCCATACCGATCTCCATCTGAGCGTCGTATTCCGGGTTGGCATAGCCGTTGCCGGACTGTACGTTGCCGCTGATGAACATATCGAGGAAAGTCTGGGGATCCAGGTAGTCGCCGCTCCAGCCGTGGCAGGAGATGCCGTTGTACTGCAGGTTCAATCTGGTGTTCTGGAACACCGCCCACTCCTGGTTGGTCAGTTTCGCTTTCACGCCGATCTGCTCCCACATGGACTGCAGGGCCTCGGCGATGGACTTATTGACCTCGGTGGTGTTGTAGAGGATCTCCAGCTCCGGCAGGCCTTCGCCGTCGGGGTAACCGGCCTCTGCCAGCAGGGCTTTGGCCTGCTCCACATCGGCGGTGGCGGAGAGATAATAATTACCGGCGGTCTCACGGAAATCTTTGCCGTCGGCGTCCGGGAAGCCGTAGGGTACAAAGCCCATGGCCGGGGTCTCACCGGCGCGGGTGATCTGCTCCGTGAGCGCGGTACGGTCCACAGCCAGGTTCAGGGCTTTGCGGACGCGAATGTCGGAAAGCGCCGGAGTCTGGGTGTTGAGGACATAGAAAGAGGTGCCGATTCTGGGATAGATCTCACACTCGCCGGAAGCCACCATCTGGGGGATCTCCTCAGCGGGAACGTGGTCGATCAGATCCAGCTCGCCGGTGCGGAAAGCGGTAAGGGCGGTGGATTCTTCCGCGATCATTTTAGCGATGATCTTCTCCAGCTTCACGTTCTCAGCGTTCCAATATTCCGGGTTTTTGGTCAGCACCAGACGGTCGTTCATCACATACTCGCTGACGACAAAGGGGCCGTTGCTGACAGTTTTCGCAGGATCTTTTGCCCAGGTGCCCTCGACATCGCTGCCGACAACATCTTCACGCAGAGGCATCAGGGTGGCAAAACCGGTCAGATCCAGGAAATAGCCGGTGGGGTTTTCCAGGGTGACTTCCAGGGTCTTTTCATCGACGGCGACAGCGCCCAGCTCTTCAGCCGCCATTTCGCCGTTGTTGATGGCGGTAGCGTTTTTGATGGGGGCCAGGATGTATCCGTATTCGGAAGCCGTAGCGGGATCCACCGCACGTCTCCAGGCGAACACAAAATCGGCGGCGGTCACGGGCTTGCCGTCGGACCATTTGGCGTCTCTCAGATGGAAGGTGTAGACCGTCTCATCCTCGGAGATATCCACGCTCTCGGCCATGGCGGGTTCAGGAGCGCCGTTTCCGCGGTCACGGTACAGGCCTTCAAAGGTATTGTTGATGATGTGGCTGCCATCGACAGCGGAGTTCAGGCCGGGATCGATGGTTTTGGGGTCGGCCCCCAGATTGTAGACCAGGGTGTTGGCCAGGTCATCCCCGCTCACCGCGGGAGTGGAACTGCTGCTGTCGCCAGCGGGCGTACTGCTGCTTGTCGTGGTGCCGCAGGCGGCAAACACGGAGACCAGCATGACCATTGCCAACAAAAGGGCAATTTTTCTCATCTTGATATCCTCCAATAATCTTTTTATCTCACCCGAAAATTCGGGAAGACATCACTTTTGTGCGCCGTCCGTCCCGCCGCCGATCAAATGGCAGGCGACCCAGTGGCCTTTTTCCACTTCCCGAAGCTGCGGCGTCGCCTGCGCGCAGGCTTCTGTGCAGTACCGGCAGCGGGTGCGGAAGGGACAGCCAAAAGGCGGGTTCAGAGGCGAAGGCACTTCGCCCTCCAAAACGATGCGGCTCTTTTCATGCCGGGGGTCCGGCACCGGGATGGCGGAAAGCAGGGCCTGGGTATAGGGATGCTGCGGATGGGCGTAAAGCTCCTGGGAATCCGCCAGTTCCATCATCCTCCCCAGGTACATAACGCCGATGCGGGTGGAAATGTGCTTGACCATGGAAAGGTCGTGGGCGATGAAAAGATAGGTCAGGCCCATTTCATGCTGAAGATCCTCCAGCATGTTGACCACCTGTGCCTGGATGGAAACATCCAGGGCGGAGATGGGCTCATCGCAGACGATAAACTTAGGCTGCACCGCCAGGGCCCGGGCAATGCCGATGCGCTGGCGCTGGCCGCCGGAGAATTCGTGGGGATAACGGCTGGCGTGCTCCCTTTTCAGCCCAACTTTGTGGAGCAGCTCCGCCACCGTTTCGCTGCGCTCCTTGGCGGAGCCCAGATGGTGGATGGTCAGCGCCTCCGAAATAATATCCGCAACGGTCATACGGCTGTTGAGCGAGGCGTAGGGATCCTGGAAGATCATCTGCATTTCCTTGCGGTAAGGCAGCATCTGGCGGCTATCCAGGCCGGTGATGTCCCGGCCCTCAAAGAGGATCTTTCCTCCGGTGGGTTCATAAAGCTTTAAAATGGTGCGCCCAGTGGTGGATTTTCCGCAGCCGGATTCCCCCACAAGGCCCAGGGTCTCCCCTTTTTGGATGGAAAAGCTGATGTCGTCCACCGCTTTGACTACTTTATTTTTGCCCACGGCAAAATATTTCTTTAAATTTTCAATTTGAAGCAAAGGCGTGTTCTGTTCCAACTATTTCCCCTCCTTCTCAAAAGCGTCGGTAGCCGGCGCGTCCGGATGGAGCAGCCAGCACCGGGACTGATGGGTCTCGGAGAGATCGAACAGAGGTGGGATCTCTTTCACGCATTTGTTCATGGCATATTTGCAGCGGTAACAGAAAGGGCATCCCTCCGGCGGCCGGATCAGGTCGGGCGGGGAACCGGGGATCGGCTCCAGGCGGTCCCGGCTCTTTTCGGGGTTGGGCACCGAACGCAGCAGGCCCAAGGTATAGGGGTTCCCCGGATGATGGAAGATCTCCTCCACCGTGCCGCTCTCCAAAAGCATCCCGCCGTACATTACCAGCACCCGCCGGCAAGTCTCGGCGATCACGCCCAGATCGTGGGTGATCAGGATAATGGCCGTACCGGTCTTTTGCTGCAGATCCTTCATCAGATCCAGCACCTGGGCCTGGATGGTCACATCCAGGGCGGTGGTGGGCTCGTCGGCGATCAGCAGATCCGGGCCGCAGGAAAGGGCCATGGCGATCATCGCACGCTGGCGCATGCCGCCGGAAAATTCGTGGGGATAGTTTTTCATCCGCTCCTCCGGGGAGGGGATCCCCACCAATCCCAACATCTTGACCGCGATGTCATGAGCCTCTTTTTTGTTTACGTTCCGGTGCTGGCGGATGACCTCGATCATCTGGTTGCCCACGGTAAACACCGGGTTCATAGCGGTCATGGGGTCCTGAAAGACCATGGAGATCTTCTCGCCGCGGATGCGGCGCATCTCCTTTTCGCTTTTTTTCACCAGATCCTCGCCCTCGTACAGGATCTCGCCGCCGATAATGCGGCCCGGATCCTGCAGCAGGCGCATCACCGACATGCAGGTGACGCTTTTTCCGCTGCCGGATTCCCCGACGATGCCCAGGATCTCTCCTTTATCCAGATGGAAGCTCACGTCCCGGACTGCTTTGACTTCACCCACGTGGGTGAAAAAAGACGTCCTGAGGTTTTTGACTTCCAGAAGTTTTTCATTTTCGCTCATCAGCTTCTCCTCCTGCTCTTCTCAGTTTTTCCGTCATTTCCGCAGTTTGGGATCCAACGCATCCCGCAGGCCGTCGCCCACAAAGTTAAAGGCGAACATGGTCAGGGCGATGGAAACGGAGGGGATGATCAGCAGATACGGATAGGAACGGATCCCACCCAGGGCGTCGCTGGCCAGTGTTCCCCAGGAGGCCATGGGGGCGGAAACGCCCAGGCCGATAAAGCTCAGGAAGGATTCCGTAAAGATGGCCTGGGGAATGCTCATCATCATGGAGACGATGATGGGCCCCAGGGCGTTGGGGATCAGGTGGCGCATGATGATACGCCATTTGGAGGCCCCCAGGGTCCTTGCCGCCAGCACGAATTCTTGCTCTTTGAGGCTGAGCACCTGGCCGCGCACCTGCCGCGCCATGCTTACCCAGTACACCAGCCCTATGGTGAGGATGATGGTGGTAAGCCCGCCGGTAAGCACCACGGAGATCAGGATCACGATGAGCATCAGCGGGATGGAATTGATCAGGTCGACAATGCGCATCATGATGTTGTCGACGCGTCCGCCCTCATAGCCGGAGATCCCGCCGTAGATCACGCCGATCACGCCGGTGACCAGGGCAGCTACCACGCCCACCAGCAGGGAAATGCGGGCGCCGTAGAGGTTTCGCACCCACACGTCGCGGCCCAGCTTATCGGTGCCGAAAATATAAGTTTTGTTGTGCATGGTTTTCACCGGGGTAATCGAGACCTCGTTTCCATCCACAAAAAGCTGGTATTTCTGGGCGCTGGGATCATTTTTGTTCTTTTTGGCCAGGGAATAATCCAGCACCACCTCGTGGCCGTCGATGGTATAGATCACTTTGCGGCTCATCTTGTCGTCCCGCACCCTCTCCGGAATCCCGAGGATCTCTCCCTGCAGGTTGACGGAAAACAGCTTGTATTCCGGATGGACATAAACATAGGTATCCGGCAGCACCTCGGTCGCCGTCAGGGTAGGCGGCAGATTCCCCATCTCCAACGTCTGGTCGGAGTAGGAATAGGGCGACATCATGGGGCCGATCACAGCAAAGGCCACAATGGTCACCAACATCACAAGGCCCAAAAGGGCCAGCTTGTTTTTACAAAAACGCCGCCACACGTCCGCCCAATAGGTAAGGCCGGGACGGGTGCTCTCACTGAGCTCAGAGAGATCGCGGTCTAAAAACTCCCATTCTTTCTTTTCCATCGTCTCTTCCCCCCTTAATCGTTCAGCTTGATGCGCGGATCGATCAGCGCATAGGCGATATCCACCAGGAACACCATCACCACATACAGGGCCGCGAAGAACAGGGTCGTCCCCATGATCACCGTGTAGTCTCGGTTGGTGATGCTCTCGACGAAATATTTACCCATGCCGGGGATGGCGAAGATCTTCTCCACCACGAAGGAACCGGTGAGGATGGAGGCCACCATGGGGCCGATGTAGGTGACCACCGGGATCAGGGCGTTTTTCATGGCGTGCTTAAAGACGATCTTATAGCCGGGAAGGCCGTTGGCGCGGGCGGTACGGATATAATCCTGCCCGGTCACCTCCAGCATACTCGAGCGCATCAGGCGGATGACAAAGGCCAGGGAAAAACCGCCGATGGCGAGCACCGGCCCGATATAGCCCTTCCAGTTATCCAGGCCGCCGGCTGGGATCCAGCCCAAAAGCTCCCCGAACACATACATGATAAACGCGCCGATGACAAAGCTCGGCACCGTGATGCCGACCGTCGCCAAAATAGAGACCACGTAGTCGGGCAGGGTATTTTTTCGCAGCGCCGCCAGAATACCCAGCGGGATCCCCACCAAAATGATCATCAGCGAGGCGATCCCTCCCACTTTGGCGGAAATGGGAAAGCCTGCGGAGATCATATCGTTGACCCGCACGCCGACCTTCTGGAAAGACGGGCCCAGATCCCCGTGGAACAGGTCGACGATATAATCCTTATACTGCACCATCAGCGGCGCGTCCAGATTGTATTTTTCCATCAGCACCTTCTCCACCTCGGGCGGCAGCGTGCGCTCCCGGGTAAAAGGGCCGCCGGGGATCGCCCGCATCAGGAAGAAAGTAGCCGTCGCGATCAAAAACAGGGTCAGCAGCATGGACAGCGCCCGTTTCACGCAGTATTTCAGCATTTTCCAATCACCTCATCGATTCTATTTCCGGCCGCCGCCCGGCGTGGCGCGGCCGCCTTCTTGCCATATCCCAATTGGAAAGAGAGATATTTATGTCATATTATCATACTATAATTTTTGAATAAAGGCAAACCTCTTTTTTTAGTCAACTTGTCACAAGATGTATCAGGCTGGGAATTCACAAAACCAGAAAAACGCTTCTTTCCGTGTCTAATTATTCTTAAGATCATCTTTATTATGGGATAGGCTTTGTATAAAATACCGATTTTCCCTCTTGCATACCCGCTTAATTTTATTTCGTCAGCGCCTTTTTTTATTTTGGCCCTTTCTACTTTTTGTAGCTTTCCCCCAAAAACCGATGGCCAAATTGGGCAAAATTCGCATGATTTTTTTCTTATTTTCCCACTTTCCAAATTTTTTTTGGCGCCGTCGCCCTTCCGTCTCATTTCCCGGGGTGATCGCGCCTTAAAAAAGAACAGCCGGGGCCCCGCAGGGCCCCGGCTGTCGTTTTTTGTCCAGGTCGATCAAAGCTTGGTGATATCCACCACGTCGATATCCTCGATCCGCTTGTTCATCATCAGGCAGTCCACCAGCACCTCCGCGGTGTCGATGGCCGTCAGGCAGGGGATGGAGCGCTCCACCGCCTTGCGGCGTACTTTCACGCTGTCCCGCTGAGGGATCCGGCCCTTTTTCGAGGTGGAGATCATATAATCGATCTTCCCGCTCTCGATCAGGTCGATGATGTGGGGATGGCCTTCGTGGAGCTTGCGCACCATATTGGTGGGAATCATGTTCTTATTCAGGCGCAGGGCGGTGCCGCCGGTGGCGTAGAGGGTAAAGCCCAGGCGGGAGAGCTTATCCGCAATGGGGACAATGTCGTGCTTGTCGGCGTCGCGCACCGTGATCAGAACGCCGCCCTCATGTTTCATCTTATAACCGGCCGCCACCAGGCCCTTGTACATGGCCTCGGCGAAGGTTTTGGCTACGCCCAGCACCTCGCCGGTGGATTTCATCTCCGGCCCCAGCTGGGTATCCACATCGTGGAGCTTGGCAAAGCTGAACACCGGCACCTTAACGGCTACATAATCGGCCTCCGGATAAAGCCCGGTGCCGTAGCCCATGTCGCGGAGCTTCTCGCCCAGCATACAGCGGGTAGCCAGATCCACCATGGGCACGCCGGTGACCTTGCTGATGTAAGGCACCGTGCGGGAGGAACGCGGGTTCACCTCAATGATATACACTTCGCCGCTGTAGATGACGTACTGGATGTTCATCAGGCCCACGATCTTCAGCTCACGGGCCAGCCGCGCCGTGTACTCTACGATGGTATCCCGGTTGCGCTGGCTCATATGCTGCGCCGGGTAGACAGAGATGGAGTCGCCGGAATGGATTCCGGCCCGCTCGATGTGTTCCATAATGCCGGGGATCAGGTAATCTTCCCCGTCGCAGATGGCGTCTACCTCAGCCTCGATGCCCATCATGTATTTGTCCACCAGCACCGGATTTTCCAGTTCGTGGGCGGTGATGATGGCCATATATTCATCCACGTCTTCGTCGTTGTAGGCAATGATCATATTCTGGCCGCCCAGCACATAAGAGGGCCGGAGCAGCACCGGGTAACCCACGTCCGCCGCCGCGGCCTTGGCCTCCTGGGCGGTAAAGACGGTGTGTCCCTGGGGCCGCGGGATCTCGCAGCGCTCCAGCAGCGCGTCAAAACGCTCTCTGTCCTCGGCTTCGTCAATGGCGTCGGCGCTGGTACCCAGGATATGGACGCCCATATCCTTAAGGTATTTGGTCAGCTTGATGGCGGTCTGGCCGCCAAACTGCACCACCACGCCCCAGGGCTTCTCGGTCTCGATCAGCGCTTTGACGTATTCGTGGTTCAGGGGGTCAAAATACAGGCGGTCGCCGGTGTCAAAATCGGTGGAGACCGTCTCGGGGTTGTTGTTGGCGATCACCGCCTCCAGGCCTTTTTCCTTCAGGGCCCAGGCGCAGTGGACGCAGCAGTAGTCAAACTCGATGCCCTGGCCGATGCGGATGGGCCCGGAGCCAAAAACCACTACCTTTTTCTTGTTGGGGTCGCTGTGGTGGGCGATGTATTCCGCCGCCTCGTTGTCCCCACCGAAGGTGGAGTAGAAATAAGGCGTCTCGGCGGTAAATTCCGCCGCGCAGGTATCTACCATGGAATAGGAGGCAAGCATGGGCTTTTCGATCTTACAGCCGGTGAGCCGCGCAATGGTCTTATCCAAAAATCCCATCTTCTTGGCGGCGGTGTAAAGCTTATCGTCCAGGCGTCCTTCTTTCAAAGCCAGCTCCATATGGGCCAGCTTGCGGAATTTTTCCAGGAACCATTTGTCGATCTTGGTGATCTCAAAGATCACGTCGGAAGAAACGCCGCGCTTTAGCGCCTCATAAACCACAAAGAGCCGCTGGTCGTCGGTGATGCGGAGCATGTCCACGATCTCCTCGTCGGTCTTGCTCTCCAGGGATTGCAGGGTCAGGGTCTCCAGCCCCAACTCGATGGAGGAAACGGCCTTCATCATCGCCAGCTCAAAGCTCTGGCCGATGGCCATCACTTCGCCGGTGGCTTTCATCTGGGTGCCCAGGGTCTTTTCCGCGTAGACAAATTTATCAAAGGGCCAGCGGGGGAATTTGACGACGCAGTAATCCAGGGCCGGTTCGAAGCAGGCGCAGGTCTTGCCAGTAACCGCGTTGGGAATCTCGTCCAGGCAGTAGCCGATGGCGATCTTGGCCGCCACCTTGGCGATGGGGTACCCCGTGGCCTTGGAGGCCAGGGCGGAGGAGCGGGACACCCGGGGGTTTACCTCAATGACAGCGTACTCAAAGCTATCCGGATAAAGGGCGAACTGCACGTTGCAGCCGCCTTCGATCTTCAGCTCGGTAATGATATTGAGCGCCGCGGAGCGCAGCATTTGATATTCTTTGTCGGTAAGGGTCTGGGAGGGGGCCACTACCACGGAATCGCCAGTGTGGATGCCCACGGGGTCGACATTTTCCATGTTGCAGACGGTGATCACATTGCCCCGGCTGTCCCGGACGACCTCATACTCGATCTCCTTCCAGCCGGAGATGCATTTTTCGATCAGCACCTGGGTAATGGGGGAAAGGCGCAGGCCGTTGGTACCGATCTCATGGAGCTGCTCTTTGTCGTAGGCGATGCCGCCGCCGGTGCCGCCCAGGGTATAGGCCGGGCGCACGATGACCGGATAGCCGATCTCCTCGGCAAAGGCCATGGCGGAATCGATGTCCTCCACCACTTTGGAGGGGATGCAGGGCTCCCCGATGGCAAGCATGGTATCTTTAAAGGCCTGGCGGTCCTCCGCCTTTTTGATGGTCTCGGGGTTGGCTCCTAAAAGCTTTACCCCCATTTCCTCCAAAAAGCCCTCTTCCGCCAGCTCCATGGCGAGGTTCAGCCCCGTCTGGCCGCCCAGAGTGGGCAGGATGCTGTCGGGCTTTTCCAGGCGGATGATCTTTTTCACTACCTCTGGAACCAGGGGCTCGATGTAGATCTTATCCGCCATGGCCTTGTCGGTCATAATGGTGGCGGGGTTGGAGTTGATGAGGACGACTTCCAGCCCCTCTTCCCGCAGGGCGCGGCAGGCCTGGGTGCCCGCGTAGTCAAACTCCGCCGCCTGGCCGATGACAATGGGGCCGGAGCCGATGACCAGCACTTTTTTGATGTCTTCGCGTTTTGGCATCTTACCTGGCCTCCTTCCTGTTTTCCGCCATCATTCCGATAAACCGGTCAAAAAGATACGCCGTATCCTTGGGTCCGGCGCTGGCTTCTGGATGGAACTGCACCGTAAAGCAGGGAATGTTTTTGTATTCGATGCCCTCCACCGTGCCGTCGTTGGCGTTGATGTGGCTAACCTGGGCCACAGCGGTATCCACCGTCTCCCCCACCACGGCGTAACCGTGATTTTGAGAGGTGATGTAGGTGCGGCCCATTTTCAGATCTTTTACCGGCTGGTTGGCGCCGCGGTGCCCATATTTGAGCTTTTCCGTCTTTGCGCCGGCGGCCAGCGCCGTCAGCTGATGCCCCAGGCAAATGCCGAAAATCGGCACGCCGGAATGCAGCAGCTTTGCGATCTCCCCAATGATCCCCACGTTTTCGGCAGGGTCCCCGGGGCCGTTGGTCAACATGATCCCATCCGGTTTCATGGCCAACACCTCCTCGGCGGAGGTTTCCCCCGGCACCACGGTGACGCTGCAGCCGCGGCTGGTCAGGGAACGGGCGATGTTGCACTTATAGCCAAAATCCATCAGCACTACTTCATAGATGGGCTTGTCCGCCTCCACCCGATAGGGCTTTTCGCTGGTGACGGCCTTGACGGCTTCCACCACAGAAAAGGCCCGGATCTTCTCAAGCAGCTTTTCTTTCCCGGCGGGGTCGTACTCGGTGGTCACCGCGCCGTTCATCACGCCGCTCTCCCGGATGATCTTGGTCAGGCGGCGGGTGTCGATGCCGGAAATGGCGATGACGTTTT
This sequence comes from Oscillospiraceae bacterium, assembly GCA_028689635.1. Classification (GTDB taxonomy): domain Bacteria; phylum Bacillota; class Clostridia; order Oscillospirales; family Ruminococcaceae; genus JALELV01. The sequence goes on along the minus strand of JAQVCU010000007.1, from coordinate 5,728 downwards.
GCTCTTTCAGGTATTGATCGATGTTCATGGCGACCCGGAAGTTGGAGGGCTCGTCGCACCATTCCCGGACGATGTACCCCTTGACATGGGACGCCGCCGATTCCATATCGTCGTCGTTGATGCCGTAGTTGCCGATGAGGGGATAGGTCTGGGTAACGATCTGGCCATAATAGGAGGGGTCGGTAAGGACCTCCTGATAGCCGGTCATCCCCGTATTAAAAACGATTTCGCCAATGGTGGTGCCGCAGGCGCCGAAGGATTCCCCTTCCAGCACCTGCCCGTCCGCCAGGACGAGCCATGCTTTTTTTGCAATGGACATGTATATGCTCCTCTCGGGTAAACGTTGAAAGTCCTCCGCCGCCGGTTTATTTGCTGAACTTGCGGCTTCCGGGTTTCACCAGGGGCAGGCCCTGTTTGCACAGGGGGCAGTCGTCCGGCTCATAGGTCTGGATATCCAGACGCATGGCGGAATAGACCGGCAGGCCGATCTCTTTGACGCTGCGGTCGACAATGCAGGCGATGCCGATGACCTGGCCGCCCAGCTCCTCGATGACCTTGATGCTCTCGTAGGAAGATTTGCCCGTGGTGACCACGTCCTCGGTGATGAGCACTTTTTCGCCTTTGTGGATCTCAAACCCGCGGCGCAGGGTCATGATATTGTTTTCGCGCTCGGTAAAGATGGCGCGCTTGCCCAGCTGGCGTCCCAGCTCATACGCCACCAGGATGCCGCCCATGGCCGGGCCCACCAACACGTCGATATCCAGATCCTTTACCTTTTCCGCCACCGCGGAGAGGACCTGGGCGGCCTTGTCGGGGTATTGCAGCAGTTTGGCGTTTTGAGCGTAACGGTTGCTGTGCAGGCCGGAAGACAGCAGGAAATGGCCCTCCAACAGGGCTCCAGTTTCTTTCAGGATTTCAACAGACATGATGATTTCTCCTCTCGAACGCATTTTTATTCATTTATTCATCGGTTCTATTCACTTTCCCTGGAAAACTCCGGGGCTTTCAAGCATTATTATGCGCTATTCCGACCATTTCCGCAATAGTCTGGAAGGAATTTTCCACCATAAATTTCTCCAGGCCCTCGATGATCTCCAGGCAGACGGTAGGCCGGACAAAGTTGGCTGTCCCCACCTGCACCGCCGAAGCGCCCGCCATGATAAATTCCACTGCGTCTTCCCAGCGGCTGATGCCGCCCATCCCGATCACCGGCACCTGAACAGCGGAGGAAACTTCATAGACCATGCGCAGGGCGATATTTTTGATGGCGGGGCCGGAAAGGCCGGCAAAGATATTGTCGAACACCGGCTTTTTCTTGTGGATATCAATGGCCATGGCCTTAAAGGTGTTCACCAGCGAAATGCTGTCCGCCCCGGCCTCTTCGCAGCGCGCCGCCATTTCCACAATATTCTCGGCGTTGGGGGAAAGCTTGACCATCAGCGGCTTTTTGCAGACGGCCCGCACCTCCCTGACCACCTCGTAAGCCACATCGGACTTGATGCCGAAGGCCATCCCCCCCGCTTTGACGTTGGGGCAGGAGATGTTGAGCTCGATGATATCCACCGAGGTGCCGTTTAGTTTTTCCACCCCCTGCAGGTAGGCGTCCAGGGTGCCGCCGCCCAGATTGGCCAGGATCACGGTGCCCAGGCTTTCCATATAGGGCAATTCGTCCCGGATAAAGGCGTCCACCCCGGGGTTTTGCAGGCCGATGCTGTTGATCAGGCCGCTTTCGGTCTCGTACAGGCGCTCGCCGCTGTTGCCGAAGCGCTCCTCCAGGGTCAGGCCTTTGGAAGAGATCCCGCCCAGACGGGAAAGATCGTAAAACTGGGAAAATTCATGGCCAAAGCCAAAGGTACCGGAAGCCGCGATGACCGGGTTTTTGAAGGTCACGCCATGGATCACCGTCTCAAGCATCGATCATCACATCCTCTCCCAAAAAGACGGGGCCGTCCTTACAGACGCATTTGGCCCCGTGCAGGGTCTTGCAGGTGCAGCCCAGGCAGGCCCCGATGCCGCAGGCCATGTGCCGCTCCATGGAGACGTAGCAGAGCACCCCTGCCTCCCGGCAGGCCCGGGCCACCTTTTTCATCATGATCTCCGGCCCGCAGGTGATGACGGCGTCAAAATCCGCCGCGTCCAACAGGTCGGTAACAAAGCCGTGATGGCCTTCGGCGCCGCTGTCGCTGGCCACATGCACAGCGCTTACATAAGGCGCAAAGGCTTCGACAAGGTAGCTTTTGCCCCGAAATCCGCAAAACAGCTCCGCTTCGCAGCCTTTCATGCTTTTCGCCGCGTAAAGCAGCGGGGCAATGCCGATCCCCCCGGCCACCACCGCCACCCGGCCGGAAAGCTTCTCCACCGGGAAACCGCTGCCCACCGGCCCGGTAAGCTCTACGGATTCTCCCGGGCGCAAGGCGCTGAGCAGCTGCGTGCCCTGCCCGCGCACCTCATAGACAAAGGTCACCGTATCCTCATCGGCGTCGTTGACGCTGATGGGGCGGGAGAGCAGCGGATAGCCCTGCCAGCCGCGCACCATAAAGAATTGGCCCGGCGCCTTGGGCCCGGGGAAGCGGCAGGTCATCTGATAGACGCCGCTGAAGATCTCCTTGTGGGAGAGAATATCACTTTTTAAGCAGCTTGCAGGCATCTTCGATCTCCTTTCTCATGCGCAGGACCTCGGTGCGGGCGGCCTCATCAAAGGCCCCGCCGTGTTTTTTATAAGCCAGCAGCACCGCCCGGGAGGAATTGACCACCCCGCCGTTGCCGTCGATCAAATAGCGGGCGATGTCCTCGGCCTTGCCCCCCTGGGCGCCGTAGCCGGGGATCAGGAAGAAGGTGGTGTCCATTTCCCGGCGGATGGTCTCCGCCTCTTCGGCGGTGGTGCCGCCGATCACCGCTCCGATGGAGCTCAGGCCGCAATTCCCCAGGTATTCCTTCCCCAGAGCCTGTACGGCGGAGCCCACCGTATCGTAAAGGGTCTTGCCAGAGGAGGTATTCAGGTACTGAAAATCTCTCGAGCCGGGGTTGGAGGTACGCACCAGGATAAAGCAGCCCTTGTTTTTATCCTTGATATAAGGCAGATAGGGGGTGACGCTGTCCATGCCCATGTAGGGGGCCAGGGTGACGAAATCCGCCTCAAAATCCCCTTCGAAGTGGCCCTTGGCGTACATTTCCGCCGTTTTGGCAATGTCGCCGCGCTTGATATCGGCAATGGCGATCAGTTTTTTCTCCCGCAGATAGGCAAGGGTCTTCTTGTAGGCCAGCAGCCCATCCAGCCCCAGGGATTCATAATAGGCGATCTGCACCTTATAGCAGCCGGAAACATCCGCTGTGGCGTCCACAATGGCTTTGTTAAAAAGGAACACCGCTTCGCCGGGAGTGGCGGCTGCCTTTGCCATTTCCTCCGGCACATAGCTGATATCCGTATCCAGCCCCACACAGACAACGCCTTTTTCTTTTACCGATTCATACAGTCTGTCCACTACCATGCTCTTATCCTCCATTTTTCATCTTGATCCTTTATTCCTTTTCATAGGTGACGGCGCCCTTGTGCACCGTCAGGCAGATCTCTCCAAACAGCCGTTCGCCGCCAAAGGGGGTGTTCCGGCTTTTGCTGTGCAGCTTCTCCGGATCCACCACAAACGCCCTGGCTGTATCCACCAGCACCACGTCGCCGTCAAACCCGGGCTCCAAAAGGCCCTTGTTCAGGCCCAGCATCCGGGCGGGATTGCGAGAGAGCATCCGGGAAAGGTCGGAAAGGGTGATCTCCCCGCTTTTGACCAGGCGGGTATAGCACACGGGGAAGGCCGTCTCCAGCCCCACCATGCCGGGGGATCCGTTTTTCTTATCCTCCTCGGTGTGGGGGGCGTGGTCGGTGGCGATCATATCCACCCAGCCGTCCTTCACCGCCTGCACCAAAAAATCAACGTCGGATTTTTCCCGGATAGGCGGGTTCACCCGATAGCCGCTGCCATAAAACCACAAATGATGGGGCGCCACCTCGCAGGTGACCGGGACGCCGCGTTTTTTGGCTTCGATCACCGCCGCCATGGCCTCTTTGGTGCTCACATGGCACATGTGCAGCCGCGCGCCGTAGTATTCCGAGAGGTAGATATCCCGGGCGGTGGCGATGTTTTCCGCCAGCCGGTAATCGTAGGGCGAGATCTCCATATCCTCCGCGTGGGAGAGAATCACCAGCCCCTTTTCCCTGGCTATGCGCATGGCCTGGCCCATGGTATGGTTGGACTGGACCCCTTTGCCATCCTCCGAAATGAGCCGAACGCTGCCGTCCAGCTTTTCCAAATGGGAGGTGGTGTGTCCGTCAAAATTTTCCGTGACCGAGACGCACTGATGCACCTCGATGAGCCCCGCCTCTTCCGCCTTGCGGCGGACATATTCCGCCTGCTTTAGGGAGGAGCAGACCGGGTTTGTGTTGGCCATGGTGTTCACCGCGGTATAGCCGCCCGCCGCCGCCGCCCGGCTCCCGGTCTCCACCGTCTCCTTCTGTGGAAAGCCCGGATCCCGGAAATGGCTGTGCATATCGATAAAAGCGGGCATCAGGGTCAGGCCCCCGGCGTCGATCACCTTGCAGCCGGCCCCGTATTTCCCCTCCGGCGGCGCAATGCGGCCGTCTTTAATATAGATCTCCCCGGCGCGGGCACCGCCCTCATCCACCAGATAGGCGTTTTGGATCAGCAAATTCATAGAAAAAACTCCTTTACTCTACGATCTTTGCGTCGCAGTATTCGCAGTTGGCGCCGCCGTTTTTGGTTCGGATCGGCAGCGTCGGATCCAGATGGGTGACGCAGCGGGGGTTCGGGCAGGGGATCTTTCCCGTAGGCCGCGGGTTGACGCAGGTCTTTTCAAACATGCGCGCGCCGCCCACCGTGGGGTAGCCGTGTTCCCCGCCCAGCAGGGTGAGGATCAGGGCCATGCGCACATACATGCCGTACTGGGCCTGTACAAAATAGCAGGCGCGCGGGTCTTCGTCCACAGCGCCGGTGATCTCGTTGACGATGGGCATGGGGTGCAAAACGATGAGGTTCTCGCCGGCCCGGCTCATTTTATCGGCGTCCAGGATATAGCAGCCCTTCAGGCGCTCGTATTCCTCCATGGCGGGGAAACGCTCCCGCTGGATCCTGGTCATGTAAAGGATGTCCAGCCCGCTGCGGATGGCCTCGTCCAGATCGACGCAGGTGGTGTAGGAGCAGCTGGGGGAATTTTCGATCTCCCGGATCACATAGTCCGGCACTTTCAGCTCCTCCGGGGAGATAAAGACGAAGCGGACGTTATTGTATCGGATCATCGCGTTGACCAGGGAATGCACCGTGCGCCCGTATTTCAGGTCGCCGCACAGCCCCACGGTAAGGTTGTCGAAGCCGCCCTTTTTCGCCCGGATGGTGTAGAGGTCTGTCAGGGTCTGGGTGGGATGCTGGTGGCCGCCGTCCCCGGCGTTGATGACCGGGATAAAGGAATGCAGCGCCGCCACATGGGCCGCGCCCTCATAGGGATGCCGGATGACGGCGATATCGGCGTAGCAGCTCATCATGCGGATGGTATCGGCAATGCTCTCCCCTTTGGAGACCGAGCTGGACGCCGGGTCGGAAAAGCCCAGCACCTTGCCGCCCAGGCGCTCCATGGCGGCCTCAAAGCTCAGGCGGGTGCGGGTGGAGGGTTCAAAAAACATGGTGGCCAGGAGCTTGCCCACACAGCTTCTTGCATATTTTTC
>JAQVCU010000133.1 GCA_028689635.1 Oscillospiraceae bacterium | reverse complement strand
GAGGAGGTGCTGTACAGAACCTGGTAAATATCCATCACCGCCAGGCGATCCACGTTTCCGTTGGTCAAAATCTGCAAAAGCCAGGTGTACGCCGTCAGCACTGCCGCGCCCACGGCGAAGGCCGCCGTACATGCCAGAACGCTGGCCCAGAAAGCACTGCGGCGGCTCACGCCGAACTGGTTTCCCAGCCGCAGATCCCCCCGCAGAACCACGATGCCCAGCACCAGCGCCCAGACGCTGCCGACCATGGTGGTCATGCCGTTCATCTCAGAGCTGCCCGCAAAGACGCTCAGCAGCGCCGGAATCGCGATCAGCACCACCATTAAAATATCAAGGGACTTCAAATTGTCCACAAGCCGATAACGCAGTAACGTTTTCATGAACGATCCTCCTGTTCCATCAGGGCGATAAAATAGTCCTGCAAATTCAGCCCGCTGATCTCAAGCCCCACCGGAACGTCCCCGGCTGTGCCTTCCACCGCGGCGGTTTTCAGTCCGCCGATGCCGGTCTCGTTCAGCACTGTCCGGCCGGCTGTAAAGCTGTCCACCGCCGCCGCGGGGCCGGACACCGAGAAGGCTCCCGCTGTCAGCTCCTCCGCAGGCGCGTTCTTCAAAATGCGGCCCTGACGGACGATGACCGCGTGCTCCACCATGGCGGCCGCCTCATAGATCAGGTGGGTGGAGAAAATGACGGTGCATTGATTCTGTGCGTATTTTTCCAGCAGGAGCTTGTAGAACATCTCCCGGTGCTGGGCGTCCAGTCCCAAAACCGGCTCATCCAGCAGCAGATACGGCGCGTTGCAGGACAGGGCCAGCACCAGCTTGAAAATGGAACCGTAGCCAGTGGAGAGCTTGTTGATCTTGCTTTTCACGTTCAACCCGAACTTTCCCGCCAGCGCATCGGCCTCCGTCCGGTCAAAGCCGGGATAGAAGCCCCTGGCCAGCTCAAACGCCGCCTTCACCTTCATGTCCTCCGGGAACAGATTGCCCTCGCTCATCAAAAACAGCTTTCCCTGCGCCGCGTCGGTGTCCGCCGGATCACCGTCCACCAAAATCTCGCCGGAGGTGGGATACATCCGGTTGGAGATCAGGTTCATCATGGTGGACTTGCCCGCGCCGTTGTTGCCCAGCAAGCCGTAAATTTTGCCGCTTTCAAAGGTCACGGTCACATCATCCAGCGCCCGAACCCCCTTGATCTCCCCGATTTCCTTTTTCCGTTCGATCTCACGCGTCCCGCTGTCTCCAAACTGCTTGGTCACGTTTTTCAGCTCAATCGACATCGCCATCGAACCCCCTCTCGATCAATTCTATCAGTTCCTGCTCCGTGAGGCCCAAATTCTGAGCCTCACGCACCATGTTCTGCACATAGCTCTCAAAAAAGTGCTCCCTGCGCTGTCTGCGCAGCTTTTCCCGCGCGCCGGACGCCACAAACATCCCCACTCCCCTTTTCTTATACAGCAGTCCCGCGTCCACCAAAAGGTTGACCCCCTTCAGCGCGGTGGCGGGATTGATTTTGTAAGTCACGGAAAACTCCGTGATGGACGGCGTCTGCCCCTCCTCCGGGTATGCCCCGGAGAGGATGCCCTCCTCCATCTGTTGGGCCAGTTGCAGGAAGATGGGTTTTTCCTCGTTAAATACCACGGATTGCCTCCTCTCGCGTTCCAGTTAGTTAGTTGAGTGATTAACCATGTAACTAACTTAGCACAGAGTTCCCCGTTTGTCAATCCCCGCCGCAAAAAAAGTTTTGATTGCATTTATTATCAGTTTTGCTTATACTGGAATTAGAAAAAAACGGAGGTGCGGTATGGCAGTCAAGCTGGAACTCTATCGGGTCTTCAAGGAGGTGGCGGAGGCGGAAAACATCTCCGTCGCCGCGAAAAATCTTTATATCTCGCAGTCGGCGGTGAGCCAGTCCATCAAGCAGCTGGAAACGGCGCTGCAGGCGCGGCTTTTCTCCCGCAGTCCCCGGGGCGTGGCCCTGACGGGGGAGGGGCAGATGCTCTACGACTATGTCCGCTCCGCGCTGGGCCTGCTGGCCACTGGAGAGGACAAGCTGTCCCAGGCCCAGCAGCTTTTGCTGGGCACGCTGGTCATCGGTGCCAGCGACACGGTGACCGGTCAGTTTTTAGCGCCCTATCTGGACGCATTTCACCGCCAACACCCCGGCATCCGGCTGAAAATTGTCAGCGGGCGGAGCGCCAAGGTTCTCAGTCTTTTGAAATCCGGCGCGGTGGATATCGCTTTTGCCTCCACGCCCACGGAGCGGGAGCATCTGGCGGCCTGGCCCTGCTTCCCCACCCACAGCGTCTTTGTGGCGGGGAGCCACTATCCCTGCGATTTCAGCCATGTTTACTCCCGGGCCGAGATCGCCGCCTTCCCCCTGATCCTGCTGGAGCGCAAGGCCAGCTCCCGGGGCTTTTTGGAGCAGGATTTTCTTCGCTGCGGCGTGACGCTGACTCCCGAGATTGAGCTGAGCTCCCGAAGCCTTTTGGTAACGCTGGCAAAAATCGGC
>JAQVCU010000132.1 GCA_028689635.1 Oscillospiraceae bacterium | reverse complement strand
TAAAGAGGGAGATATCGTCAAAAGGACTGGACGCGTCGTATCCGTCCCCGTGGGCGAAGGGCTCATCGGGCGCGTGGTCAATTCCCTGGGACAGCCTGTCGACGGAAAAGGCCCAGTGGAAGCCAAGGAGTACCGGCCCATCGAATCCAACGCGCCGGGCATCATCGAGAGAAAATCGGTTTCTGTGCCGCTTCAGACCGGCATTAAGGCCATCGACTCCATGATCCCCATCGGACGTGGCCAGCGTGAGCTGATCATCGGCGACCGCCAGACCGGTAAGACCGTTATCGCCACGGACACCATCATCAACCAGAAGGGCCAGGATGTCATCTGCATTTACGTTGCCATCGGCCAGAAAAACTCTACGGTGGCCCAGCTGGTGGATACCCTGCAGAAGAACGGCGCCATGGATTACACCATCGTGGTTTCCGCCAGCGCCTCCGAGCTGGCTCCCCTGCAGTATATCGCCCCCTATGCGGGCTGCGCTATGGGCGAATATTTTATGAACCAGGGCAAAGACGTGCTGGTGGTCTACGATGACCTTTCCAAGCACGCGGTGGCCTATCGTGCCCTTTCCCTGCTGATCCGCCGTCCTCCGGGACGTGAAGCTTACCCCGGCGACGTTTTCTATCTGCACTCCCGCTTGCTGGAGCGCGCGGCGCGGCTGGCCCCCGAATACGGCGGCGGTTCCCTGACCGCCCTGCCCATTATCGAGACCCAGGCCGGAGACGTCTCCGCCTATATCCCCACCAACGTCATCTCCATCACCGACGGCCAGATCTTTTTGGAGACCGAGCTGTTCCACGCCGGCGTTATGCCCGCGGTAAACCCCGGTATCTCCGTATCCCGCGTCGGCGGCAACGCCCAGATCAAGGCCATGAAGAAGGTGGCCGGTACCTTGAAGCTGGACTATTCCCAGTACCGGGAGCTGCAGTCCTTCGCCCAGTTCGGTTCCGATCTGGACGCCGACACCAAGGCCCGTCTGGCCAAAGGCGAGCGCATCGTGGAGGTGCTGAAGCAGGACCGCAACACCCCCATCACCGTGGAGCACCAGGTGGAGATCATCTACGCCGTTATCCATAACTTCCTCAAGGATATTGAGGTTTCGGATATCAAGGAATTCCAGTTTGGCCTGTTCGATTATCTGGATAACACCTATCCGGAGATCGGCGACGGGATCCGGGAGACCAAAGAGCTCTCCAAGGAGCTGGCCGCCAAGCTGGAGGCCGCCATCGACGAGTACAAATCCAAATTCCTGATGGCCAAATAAGCAAAAGGAGGGATTTCGGTGGCGGGAGCCTCGATGAAGGACATCAAAATTCGCATCAAAAGCGTGGAAAGCACCATGCAGATTACCAAAGCCATGGAGCTTGTCGCCTCCTCCAAGCTGAGAAGGGCAAAGGAAAGGGTGGAACGGACCCGTCCGTTTTTCAACATCCTCCACGCGGCTTTGGCGGATATCGCCTACAGCAATAAGGAGTTTTCCTCCCCCTATATCGTCGACCGGGAGGTAAAAAAGAGCTGCTATGTGGTTGTCGCGGGCGACCGCGGCCTGGCTGGCGGCTACAACTCCAACCTCTTTAAGCTGGCGGCCCAGCACATGGAGGGCAAGGACGCGGTGGTTTTGCCCATCGGCAAAAAGACGGTGGAGTATTTTGAACGGCGCGGCGTCCCGCTGCTGACCACCGATTACCGGGTGGTGGAACAGGTGGGGCTTAACACCTGCTATGCTATGGCGGAGATCATCTGCCGCGGCTATCTTGCCCGGGAATTCGACGAGGTGTATGTGGTATACACCAATTTCGTTTCCATGCTGAGCCAGGATCCGGCGGTCCTCAAAGTGCTGCCGCTCAATTATGACCGCAGCCAGGCCAGGGTCGACGCGTCCCAGGAACTGATCATTTACGAACCCTCCTCCGAGGCCGTCTACGATAGGATCGTGCCTCAATATGTCTCCGGCATCCTTTACGGAGCCGTGGCGGAATCCTTAGCTTCCGAGCTGGGCGCCCGCCGCACCGCCATGGAGGCGGCCAACAAGAATGCGGGAGAAATGGTGGAGGACCTGAGCCTCAAATACAATCGTGCCAGACAGGCCGTTATCACCCAGGAGATCACCGAGATCGTATCGGGCGCCGAGGCGCAGAATTAGGAAGATAAGGAGAAATGCAGATGACCCAGGAGAACATGGGTACCGTGGTGCAGATCATCGGCCCGGTGCTCGATATTAAATTTCCGGACGGGAAGCTTCCCAATCTTCTCAATGCCATCGAGATCGACCATCAGGGCAAAAAACTGATCGTGGAAGTGGCGCAGCATGTGGGCGACGACGTCGTCCGCTGCATCGCCATGAGCTCCACCGATGGCCTGTGCCGCGGCATTGAGGCAAAGGACACCGGAGGCCCCATAACCGTTCCGGTGGGCAACAACACCTTAGGACGTATTTTCAATCTGCTGGGCGAGCCGGTGGACAACATGCCGGCGCCGGAGGCCCCGGAGCGCTGGCCGATCCATCGAAAAGCCCCGGCCTATGACGAG
>JAQVCU010000131.1 GCA_028689635.1 Oscillospiraceae bacterium | reverse complement strand
GGCTGGCCGCGGCGTCGGACATAATCGCCCGCTTTGGGGCGGACTCCCTCCCCGGCGTCACCGCCGCCGTCATGCTGGGCTCCACGGAGACCACATTTTACACCATCTCCGTCTATTTCGGCTCTCTGGGTATCCGGGACACGCGCTACGCCGTGCCCGCCGCCCTCTGCGCCGACATTGCGGGCTTTGCCGCCGCAGCCTTCTTCTCACGGCTGTTTTTCGGTTGACGGTCTTTGCGGCGTCATCAAAAAGTGCGGAAATGCAATATAAAATTGGTAGATTTATTCCCCTCCATGATTCATAATACTGCTATGGAAAATGATTGGGGGCACTTTTATGAATTTAGGCGGCAGCTTATCTAACGCAAGAAAGAAAAGCGGGCTTTCGCAGGAGGAGGTGGCGGAAAAGCTGGGCGTAAGCCGGCAGACCGTCTCAAAATGGGAGACCGGCGAGACCGTTCCCGACATACGCCAGTCCAAAAGGATGTCTGTGCTGTACAGCATGTCTCTTGACGAGCTGATCGAATTTGACGCCGACGTCAGGGAGATACAGGACATCATCGAAAAACCCAGCGAGGAGACGGAGGCGAAGATCGACTGGACAAGCGCCTGGGGCAAGAAATACCCCATCCTCATCCGTTACCAGAGCGAGGTGGACACTGCAGATTTTGCCGCAGGGCTGGAATCCATGCTGAGCGAGCTTGGATCCCGGTATCACTACGGCCGCCTTGACGCCATGCTGGTGCTGAAGGACATCCTGTACCGGGTGTGGAAAGATGGGAAAAGTACGGACAAAAACGGGCAGAAGCGCGTATAAATGCGCTCCCGCCCGTTTACCGTATCAGCTCTCCTCCGTACCCTCCGGCGAAAGCGCGTGCCATTTTATGCCGCGGTAGAATATCACCGACAGCGCCACGGCTACGATCCAGCCCGCGGGCCACGCCCACCAGATACCTGATGAGCCCAGCGGCTTTGCCAGCGTTATGACCAGCACCACCCGCAATGTGAAGTCTATAAGCGTAACGGCCAGGAATTTTTTCATCATCCCCACGCCGCGCAGTATGCCGTCCGCCGCGATCTTCAGGGCGATTGTAAAATAAAACGGCGACACTATCCGCAAAAACTCCGTCCCGGTGCGGACGGCGGCCTCGCTCGGCTCCTTCAAAAACGCCGTCACAAGGCCCTTCCCGAAAAAGAAGAAAGCGATCATCATGGGTATGCACAGCGCCCAGCCGATGAGCACGCCGGCGCGGAAGCCCTTTTTTATGCGCTCCGGCTTCCCGGCGCCCAGATTTTGGGCTGTGTAGTTTGATATCCCGTTTCCCAATGTGTTGAAGGTGGTCAATGCGATGCCGTTCAGCTTTATGGCCGAGGAATAGCCCGCCATGACGCTCTTCTGAAATGTGTTTATGACGCCCTGTACGGTGATGTTGCCAACGGAGATGAAGCTCTGCTGGATGATGCTTGGTATGGCGATTTTGGCAAGCCGCCCCAAAAGGGGCCATGAAAATGCGCGTGCCTTTTCCTCCGCCTTGACCGACCTTAAGCGGCGGAACACGAAAAACAGCGCCAAAAGGCAGCTTATGCCCTGACATATAAACGTGGCCCAGGCCACGCCCGCCACGCCCATCCTGAAGGCCTTCACGAACAGAATATCCAGCCCGATATTGGCGGTGGACGACGCGGCCAGGAAGAAAAACGGCGTTTTGGAATCGCCCAGCGCGGTAAATATGCCGTTGGAGGTGTTGTAAAAGAACATAAACGGCAGCCCGAAGATGTATATGTCGAGATAAAGCCCGGAATCCGCAAAAAGCTCCTCCGGGGTGTTTATAAGCCGCAGCAGCCCGCCGCTGAAGATAAGCCCCGCCGCCATCAAAAGTGCGCACAGCGCGCCCACGGAGATGAGGGCCGTATAGACGGCGGTTTTCATATCGGCGTATTTTTTCGCCCCGAAAAGCTCCGACGTGACCACTGAGCAGCCGATATTGCAGCCGAAGGCGAAGGCGAGGAAGATAAGCGTTATCTCATAGCTGTTGCCAACGGACGCCAGCGCGCCCTCCCCTATGAAGCGGCCCGCCACAAAGCTGTCCGCTATGCTGTAAAGCTGCTGGAAAACCACGCTGCCGAAAAGCGGCAGGCAGAAGCGCCACAGCACCGCCCCCGGCCTTCCGACTGTAAGATCTCTGTTCACTGGATGATTCCCCCCCCAGGGCGTGACGGCCCGTCAATGTTTAAAGGAGCCCTTCATCAAAGAGGGGCTCCTTTGATTTTACTTTCCCGCGGCGGCTTTTTCAAGCCCCCTCTTTTGGATCACATTTTCTCCGGCGCAGTTACGCCCACTATGGCAAGGCAGTTTTTGATGACGGCCCGCGCCGTATCGGCAAGCTTCAGGCGCGCGTCAAGGATGTGCTCCTCCGCGTCCTTTATGCGGCAGGCGTTGTAGAACCGGTGGAAGCGGGCCGCAAGCTCGATCACATAGCGGTTTATGCGGGAGGGATCGTAGTCCCGCGCGGGAAGCTTTATCTCATCCGGCAGAAGGGAGATCTGACGTATAAG
>JAQVCU010000130.1 GCA_028689635.1 Oscillospiraceae bacterium | reverse complement strand
GCGGTTGCTCCGGGCGTTTTGTCATATATCCCAACAATTCCCGGAAAAGTTCGGACGGGGAAGGGGCGGATTTTTCGATTTTCGGACAAATAATCCATACCCCGGCATTTTACTCCATGGTATGATGATTTTGGAATAAAACGAACGGGGTATGTATGGCAAAGCGTCTGGATATGGGGCGGATTACCGATGAATCCGTGAACCCGCTGAAAATCATCGTCCTGCTGGCATGGCCGGTTTTTGTGGAGCAGATACTGACCACGCTGGTAAGCTACGCGGATACCGCCATGGTGGGTGCGCTGGGGAAGGCCGCCACCGCCGCGGTCTCCATCAGCAATTCTCCCATTATGCTGATAAACGGTATTATCATGTCCCTGGGGGTGGGCATTACCGCACTCATTGCCCGGAGTGTGGGCGCGGGGGATGAGGAAAGGGCCCGGGAGCTGACCCGCCATGCGGTGATGATGATGGTGCTGGTGGGGATCCCTCTGGTGCTGTTGATTACCGCCTGCAGCCGGGTCATACCCCAGCTTATGGGCGCGGATGAGAGCATACTGGACACCGCCGCCCAATACAACCTGATTATCGGGCCTTTCCGGTTTTTCGGCATGTGCTCCATGATATTCAACTCCGCCTTCCGGGGAGCCGGGGACACGAAAACGCCCCTGCGCATCAACATCGCGGTGAACATACTGAATGTAATCGGGAATTATTTCCTCATCAACGGCACCCATACCGTTACACTGTGGCGGTGGACGGTGACCATGCCCGGCGCAGGCTGGGGGGTGGCCGGGGCCGCCGCCGCCACCGCCGCCTCCATGACGGTGGGGGGCGTAATCGCCATTATACTGCTGTTCACAAAGCATGGGCCCACAAGGATTTCCATACGGGACAAGTACCGTATCAACCTGCCTCTGACCAAACAGATTTTCAGTATCAGCATACCCGCCATGTTGGAGCGAATCTGCATGTCCTCCGCTGGTATACTGGTTTCCCGGGCCATAGCCTCCCTGGGTACGGCTGTCATCGCCGCCAACTCGTTGTATCTGACGGCAGAGTCCATGTCCTTTATGCCGGGCTTCGCCTTCGCCACCGCCACCACCACATTGGTGGGACAGTCTCTGGGGGCAAAAAAGCCAAACCTTGCAAAAAGGTACACAAAATACACCGCCTTACTTGCCAGCTGTACGCTGGCGGTGGCCGGTGCCTGTCTGTACATCTTCGGAGAGTCCATACTCCGGTTTTTCACCCCGGATGAGGAGGTCATTGCCATAGGTTATGAGTGCCTGAAGCTGGTGGCCTTCCTCCAGCCCGTGCAGGTGCTGGCCTGGGTGTATGCCGGTGCCCTCCGGGGGGCCGGGGACACCAAATCCACCTTTTATATCACCGCCGTCACCACCTGGGGCATACGGACGCTGGGCGCGGTGCTGCTCATACGGGTGTTCCACCTGGGCCTGCTGGAGGCGGTCATGTGCATGTGTGTGGACGGCTTCGTCCGGGCATTGCTGATGTACCTCCGCTTCCGGTCGGGGAAATGGCAGCACGCCATAAAGGATATTGCCCCCGAGCCGGCCGTTCCGGCGGACGAAAGCGAAATCGACCTTGCATAGAAAAATCCCCCCCGCTGCTGCGAGGGGGATTTTTTCAGGACTGTTCCTTCCGGAGGCGGATGGTTTCCGCCAGCTCGGCCTGCTTTTCCCGGTTGATTTTATAACGGGTGGAAATCCATATGCCCACACCCATAAAGACCAGGGGCGCCAGGCAGAGGGTCAGCTTCAAGGCCAGCTGGGCGGCGGGGGGCTGGGAAAGCACCAGCACCTCTCCCTCCACCTGCTCCACAAAGCCGGTCAGTCCCAGGGCGGCAAAAACCAAGGCGATGCCCACGGCCTGGGCGACCTTATTGATAAAGTTCATCAGTCCGCCGAAGGCACCCTCCGTGCGGACACCGAAGGCGACTTCGCCTGCGTCGTTCACGTCCCCGAACATGGTGTGGGGGGTCAAGCCGGCACCGCTGATGCCGAAGCCCATGAGAGCCGCCATAAGGTAGACCACCCAATCCGGGGCGGAGGGAGTCACCGCCAGCATGACCAGGGCGGTCACAATCCATATGACCGAGCCCAGCCGGTAGGCGGCGGCTTTGGAGGTTTTGCCGATGAACCAAAGGTAAAAGGGCAGAGCCACAATCTGCATGGCGAACATCAGGGCGGCGGAAATCAACCCCAGCATACCGGCGTCTCCGCCGTTGGCGGCATATAGGTTGGCCCGGAGATAGAAATTAATATACATAAAGAACAGGCTGGACATGATGGCCATGGCGAAGCTGAGGCACATCTGCATACCCATGTACTGCCGGAAGGCGGGGAGCTTCAGGGGGCGGATAAAGTCCGACAGGCTGAATTTGTCCCGCCGGGGGGGCGTCTGTATGGTTTCTCTGGCAAACAGCGCCGTCACCAGCAGACAGAGGGCGAATACACCGCCGAAAAGCAGGCTCATGACAATGTAGCCCCGCTTCCCCAGAGGATCCCCGGCGGTGTTATAGGCGGGGACAATCATACCCGGCAGGGC
>JAQVCU010000129.1 GCA_028689635.1 Oscillospiraceae bacterium | reverse complement strand
TGGGTAGCTCGCCTATCACTATCCTCCATTCCCTCGTCTCGGGGGATCCTTTCCTTCCCTTTTCCTGGTATGCCTTGGCCATTTTGCTCTTTTATGCGGCGTTTCCCCTGTGCTTTTCCCGGGCGGGCAGCCCGACTGCGGGAATTTTCCGCTTTTCCCTCTTCCTAGTAGGGTATACGCTGCTCTGCCTAGCACTGGGCTTTGGAGAATGGTGGTATCTTTCCTGTCCGGCGTTTCTTTTTGGCATGCTCTTTTTTAACCGTTCCCGAGGCCAAGTTTTGATTTTTTCCTTGACAGGCTTGCCCGTGCTCTGCGCGGTTTTCTGGCTGCTTCGCCAAAACGCCGCGGCAGCGTTGCTGGCCAAAATCTCCGGCATTTGCGCGGTAACCGCGCTGCTCTTTTGCCTATTCTCCTATTTTCCCCTAAACAAAAAAGCGCTCCGCTGGCTGGGGGAGCGCTCGTTGTACTTCTATCTGCTGCAAGGGCTGCCCATGGCGCTGCTGCACAGCAGCTGGCTCTCTTTGCGCGACGACGCCCTCTATGCCGCCCTATGCATCCTCTCTACACTGCTCTTAACCGCCCTGGCGCAGGGCATTTCCCGCCTGCCCGGCCGGCTCGCCGCGGTTTTTAACGCCCGCCGGAGTAGGCTGTCAGAACCTCCTGCACAAAGCTAAAGGCAGGCTCTTCTTTCGCGCCTATGCCACTCTCCCGATATACAATGGGCATACCCGCTTTGGCCGCCAGGCGGTTGAGCCCGGAACCCGTCGCCAGCACCAGCTCGTGCGCTTCGGCAATCGCGTTATCTAGCTCCTTCATCACGCTGCGGTAGAGCGCTTCCTCCGTTTGCTCCTTGGGATATGCCAGCCGCGCCAACTCTTTGTCGTAGACGGCGTGAGTGTAATCCATAAAAGCCCGGGCGCAGGACAGCAGGAAGGCTGTCGCCTCCTCCTCGCCCTCATATGCCCGCAAGAGTTCCTGAAATTTTGCTAAATTGAGCATATCTTTTTCTCCTTTGCTATTAGGGTACTTCGCCAACGCTAGCCGTTTTCCTTGTTCTCGGCATGGATAGCATCTAAAATCTTCTCCGCGGCCTCTCTTGGGGAAAGATCGCTCACCTCAATTTTTTGCGTATTCATGCGGGCAAAGACCGGATAGCGCTCCAAGCTGCGCCGGACGACATCTCTCTGCCGCCGGCCCTGTGCGATATCCCGCTCCAACCGCGCCATCAGCGCATCTTTTTCCAAAAGAAGCGTAAAGCGATGCACCCGGCAGCGCTGCTGCATCCGCCCTAAAATCTCTGCAAAAATCTTCTCTTCCGGAATCACCCAACAGAGCAGCACGCTCTCATAGTCCGGGCAGGCGAGATAGGCATCTGCCAAAAAGGCGATGTTTCTAAGCACCATTTCCTTTGCCGCTTCTCCCAAGTCTGCCCGCCATGTCCAGCAAGCATCTCCTTCAATAAAGCCACACTTGGGCAGCAATTCTTTTAGCTCCGCACAGACTGTGCTTTTCCCCGCACCCATCGTGCCGTTTAAAATGATGAAATCCTTCATAATAACTCCCTCAGTTTCTCCACCTGCAGCTCATCCGCCTCCGGCGTATTTTGGAGCGGGAAGGGAATTCCCATCTGCTCATACTTGGGAAGGCAGAGCTTGCGGAAGGGCAGCAGCTCAATTTTTTTGAGGTTGGAGAATTTTTTTGCGTATGCCCCCAGCGCGGCAATATGCGACTGCCCGTCCGTCAGGCCGGGCACAACCACATGCCGCACCCAGAGCGGCACGCCCATGCGCTCGGCCAGCCGCAAAAATTGCTCCACCTGCGCAAAGCTGCCCCCGCAATATTTCCGGTACGCCTCCTCGGATAAAAACTTCACATCCACCATAGCGAGGCTCGTATATTGAAGGACATCTTCCGCACCGGAAATCCCTCCCGCGCAGGAGGTATCCAGCGCCGTATGCACGCCCCGCTCCCACAGCAGCCGGAATACTTCGGCGCAAAACGCGCTCTGCATCATGGGCTCTCCGCCAGAAATCGTCACCCCGCCGCCCGCCTTCCAGTAGGGCGCAAAGCGCATCGCCTTCTCCACTACCTGCTCTGGCGAATATTGCTCCCCGCCAGAGAACTCCCAGGTATCCGGGTTGTGGCAATAGGCACAGCGCATCGGGCAGCCCTGCATAAACACTACAAACCGCAGCCCCGGCCCATCTACCGCGCCCATGGATTCATAAGAATGGATTTTCCCCAGCAACTTTTGCATGTTCTTCCCTTTCCGAAAGAGCCCCAGGCAATGCCCGGGGCTCTTTTCTAAACTGCCGTATGGAAGGTTCTATGGATGACTTCCAGCTGCTGCTCCCGGGAGAGCCGCACAAAGTTCACCGCATAGCCCGAAACCCGAATGGTGAGCGTCGGGTATTCCTCCGGGTGGTCGTAGGCGTCTATCAGCATCTCTCGGTTGAGGACGTTGATATTCACGTGGTGCGCGCCCTGGGCGAAATAGCCATCCAGCATGGATACCAGGTTCTGCACCTGCTCGCCTGCGCTCTTCCCAAGCGCCGCGGGCACGATGGAAAATGTG
>JAQVCU010000128.1 GCA_028689635.1 Oscillospiraceae bacterium | reverse complement strand
GAAAAGGAGCGATGCCCCATGAAACGAAGCCTTTTATCCGTTCTGGCGCTGTCCCTGGCCCTTTGCCTGGTTTTCCCGGCGGTTCCGGCCTCGGCGGGCTGGGTTTCCATGGCGCTGAAAAAGGCGAAGCTGGCCAAGTCCGTTCGGGAGACCACCTATGACGAAGCGCTGGAATCCTGCATCGACAGAGTCAACGCCGGGCAGTACCGGCTGTTCGCTCAGGACGAAACCGTCACGCTGGAAAGCGGCTTGAGTTTTCGCGTGAATTGGGCATACGCCGATATTCCCCTTTGGGCCGAAAGCCGGGAGGTATCCATCGGGCTTACGGTTCTGGAACCGGGGAAAAAGAACCTGGAGACTTCCGATTTTCTGCTGGCCACCAAAGACGAAAAGGGCGACCTGTATCATCGCCCGTGGGAAATACTCACCGACACCTATTCGGACGTCCGGGTTCCCTGCCCGATGAAAAGGGGCCAAGAAATCCATCTGTTCTACCGCGTGCCGCTGGAGGCGGAGCAGGCGGTTTTCGTAGCCGCCAATATGGCGGGCGGCAAGGCCTCCGGCGATCTCCGCCTTACGTTTGTTCCGCTCAACACGCTGTCCATACGGCTGGAAAACGGTACGGAAAAGCGGATTGACCGCGTGAACGCGAAGCGGGAGGAAGCCTCGGCCTGGGGGGATGATCTGCTTCCCAATATGGACGATACTTCCATCAACCCGGAGGGCTCCGTCTTTCTCCCCATATTCGACGGCGAGGGAGCCGGGGATTCGCTATGGGAGCTGAAAATCACCTTCGAGGACGGCACAGAGGCTGTTTTCCCTGGGCTGAACTTGACAAAGATGTTCATCGTGAGGCTCTCCCCCAAGGACGGCGGAGGGTATGCCCTGGAAACGCTGCGCTGAGCCGCGCCGCGAATCGGAAAAACACTGAAACGCTGAATAGAAGGAGGGATTCCTGTGAAACGACGGATACTCGCGCTCTGCCTGGCGGCAGCGCTGACGCTCTGCCAGGGCGCAGCCTTGGCTCAAGGCACGGAGGGGGACGCCGAGCAGGGAAAGGACTATCAGACGGAGGCGGCGGCGGCTCTGGCCCGAATCCAGGACAAGGAATGGCGGGAAGCGGTTACCAGCCTCCTGCCTGAAAACCTGGCGGACTGCGCCGAGGTCAAGTTTAGCACAGCCGTGGACGGGGAAAACCATCTGCGCTTCACCCTGCGCAACCTGTTCTTTCTGCCCCGGGACGAGGCCGCCGGAGACCCCCAGGGAACCGTGAACGCGAGCCTTTACCTGGACGTGCAGGGCCTGCTGGACAGCGGGAACATACTTACCGCCCGGGACTTCCTTCTCTATGTCCAAGGAGGCCGGGAGGAGCCCGCCTATGTCTTTCCCTCCCACGTTTATATGCAGGGGGCCGGATACGAACCCTTGCAGGAGGCAAAGTGGCCCGTGCTGCTCCACGGGGACAGGGCAAAGACCCTGCTGATCGCCTATCGATTGCCCAGCGACGCAACTGCCGTCACCATCGTCATGTCCAACGTCAGCGGGGAGGACAACGCCCTGGTCAGCCAGGGAACGCCGTTTGCCCTCGCCATCAGGCGCACCGCGAAGGACTTTATGTTTTACAACAATTGTCAGGACGACATCCGTTTTCTCTATGCCAAGCCCATGACAAAGACCGACTGGTCGGAGGATTTGCTGGGCGTGCAAAACATGACGCTTTTGCGAAGCGGATTCCTGCAAAAGATTACATTCCTGGGTACGAAATACGAAAAGGACAGCGCGGAGGGGTGGGACCTGAAGGTGGTGTTCTCGTCCGGAGAAGCGCTGATCTTCTCCGATATCCTGCTGGAGGAGATCGCCAATCTCTACCTGTACCCGGACGACCTGGGAGAAACCGGGTATATCGTCACCACCGAGTAACCGGCGGAAGAACCGTCAGAAGGGAAAAACCTATGAAAAAGCTGATTTGCGCCATGGTGGCCATTGCCCTGCTGCTGGCCTGCGCGGGCGGCGCTGCCCTGGCGGAATCCGGCGCCGACGCCCGCCAGTTTATGGACGCCAGCGTCAAGGAGCGCACCAACGCTGGGAAGTACACCCCCATCCGTAAAAACATAACGGTGGAGGCGGAGAACTGCCTTGCCTTCACGTTGATCGGCGTCAATTACTACCAGACCCTGAACACCCTCATACTGCTGCGGGCGGAGCTGGAAATCGGCTTGACCGAGAAGGCCCAGGCGGAGGGGAAGCGAGGCTATACCTTTAACGACCTGGAATTTGTGCTCTATGGGTCGGACGGCGCGGAGGAAACGCTTCACTACCTGTCCCGCGCCTATGTGCTCGACGGCGACCTTGCCCAGGAGGTGGTGCTGCCCATATCCATACCGGACGAAGGCACCGTCAAAGTGGTGCTGGAATACCTGCTGCCCAACGCCACCCGAACCCTGTGCCTGATAGACACCAACCTGCTTGGCGGTAGCAACGACATATACCAGGTCATGGGAAACATCTTCGCATACGTTACCCATCGCACGCCCAACGACTTTTACCTTTTCTGCCATTCGGACAAGGCCGTCGCTCAGGCTTA
>JAQVCU010000127.1 GCA_028689635.1 Oscillospiraceae bacterium | reverse complement strand
CAAAAAACCGTGAAGCGCATCCTCGATCCGACAGACCGTGACATCATTGTGAAATTCCCTCAGTTTCTCGCCGTAAGCCTCTCCCTCATCCCGCAGCGGATCAAACTGTGCGGTAATAATGAGGGTTTTGGGCTGGCCGGAAAGATCCTCCGACAAAAGCGGAGCCACGTAGGGATTACATTGATCCGCCTTTTCCGAAACATACAGCTCCATATAACTCTGCACCCGTTCCGACGTCAGAATATAATCGGTGCCGTTTTCCCGGATCGAGGCAAAAGGCGAATTTGCGCCGTGGTCAAAGTAGGTGGACGGATAGAGCAGGATCTGTCTGCAAGGCATAAATTCCCCCCTGTCTTTCGCCATCAGGGAAACCGCCGCGGCCAGATTGCCGCCGGCGCTGTCACCGATCAGGGTGATATCGCACGGCCTGCAGGTAAGCGGGCTAAAATGCAGGAACAGTTCCCGCGCCGCGTAGTAGCAGTCCTCCAGGCCGGCGGGGAACGGATGCTCCGGGGCAAGCCGGTAATCCACGGAGACCACCGTGTGTTTTGTTTGCCGCGCCATATTTACGCAGATATGCGTATAGGTGTCGATATTTCCCGTCACCCACCCGCCGCCGTGGAAAAAAATCAGGACCTTCCGGGCCGGGCCCGATTTCGGATAAAAGACACGTACCGGGATCTCCCGGCCGCGCACCATGATTTTGCGGTCCAGCGCATGGTAAATGGGCTTGAAATATGGGTTCGCGGCATTGTGCAGCCTGCGGTATATCTTGTAATGCCTTTTTACATTTGAAAAAGCATGTGACAGCAGTTTTGAAGCCTTTTTTTCAAAATAATTGATTCCATCGCCCCCTTCCACAGTATATCTATCTTACATGTTATCCTAAGGAAGTCAATAGTAATACCAGCCGCAGCGGACAAATATGGCTTGCCGCCGTGTTTGAAGGGGGCTGTCGCAAAATGCATTCGGCATTTTACGACAGCCCCCTTATGATCCTTCCCAGCAGATTGACTGAGCGGCTGCAAGAAACTCCTCGTAGGTGAACAGGGCGTTGATTACCTCCAGCAAAGCGTTGGGCGGGAGATGCTCCGGCAGGTCCAGTCGTTGAAGCAGCGCTTTGCGCCGGGCGCTGCTTCCCCTTGTTCCCGATAAGCCGCAGGCATAAAGATCGGCCTTGGTAATGGGGCGGTGTAAAGCCGCGTCTTCTTCCGGCGTTTCGTCCATGATCGTCGCGCCCGCACGGCGGAGCGCCTCCTTCAGCACCGCGGGGGACATGCCTTCCACCCCAAGCTTGCCTTCCTTGCCCGCCCGGCGCTTTCGGCGTTCCCTGCCGAACACATCCGGGATATAGGCGTGCTTCACAAGCCCGGGCGGGATGGCGCCTTTCAGATAGTTCCGGATCACAAACCCGGCGCCGTCCCCGTCGGTCAGGATGATAAGGCCTCTTTTTTCCGCCAGGCGGCGCAAAAGGTCCAGCCGCTCACTGTCTTTGAAAATTCCGAAGCCGGAGGTCTCCAGAATCACCGTGTCCACCAGCTGGGACAGGGTGTTTTTATCGTAGCGCCCCTCCACGACAATCGCCTCTTTGATTTGCAGCATCCTGCTCAGCCCGCTCTTTCATTGGCCAGCTCCAGCAGCAGGGAGACGAGCATCTGCTGCGCGTCCCCGCCTGTAACCGACTTCATGGCAAGATCGGTCTCTGCACAGCGGGCCACCGCGTTCCGGCACCACGGCAGAGAAAACCGCCGCGCCGAATCCATCAGCTTTTCGGCCGGGTAAGTCGAGCGCATGGACCACAGATCGGCCAGATAGCCCGCTCCCTTCTTCTGCTCCAGCGCCAGGCGTGCGCTGTATAGCTGCCGGAACTGTTTTCCCATGACTGCCAGCAGCATAATCGGGGTTTCCTGCATCTGAAAAAGCTCCCCCATGACCGCCGCCGCTTTGTCGAAATCGCCGCGGGCAATGGCATTGGTCATTTGGAATACCACGGCATCCATCTGTGGTATGGCAACGGCGTCGATATCCTCCCGGGTCACCCGTCTGTCTTTGGCGTAAGCGCCGATCTTGCCGATTTCGGAAATGAGGCCGTTCATCAGATCGCCGCAGACGAAGATGAGATACTGCGCGTCCTGCGAATCGATATCATGGTCCAGAGCCCGAAAACGGCGGCGGATCCAGTCCACCAGATCTCCCTGCTCCTGCCGCTCGAATTTCACCACGCTGCCATGCTCACGGATGGCGGCGGCCAGCTTGGTGCGGGCATCGGGCTTGTACTCGATCACATCATAGATAAAAACCAGGCAGCAGTAATCGGGCAGACCTGCAAACAGGACGGTCAGCGCGTCCCGCGTATCGGCGGGAGCTTTAAACAGATCGAAGTCGCTGACCAGTACGAGCGTCCGTTTGCTCATCATGGGAAACGCGTCTATGGCCTCATTCAGGACGTGCAGATCCAGTTCTCTGCCTGAAAAGATATGCAGGTTGAACTCCTCCATCCCGGCCGGCAGAAGCTTGGACTTCATCTGGCTCAGATAGTGGTCGCGGAGGTATGCCTCTTCGCCGCAGAAGACGTAGAGGCGGCCG
>JAQVCU010000126.1 GCA_028689635.1 Oscillospiraceae bacterium | reverse complement strand
ATCCTCCGCCTGCCACTTGTCCCGCTCCTCCGGATTGCACTGGTAGTTAAAGGCCATGGTCAGGCAGTTCTGCGCGGCAGGGAATTCCTCTTTGCGTAAGGGTCGATATTGCATGGGTCACCTCCGAATTTGATAGGCTGATTATACCATTGTCGGATGGACAAAGCTACCGGAAAAGTGTATTCTATACCCGAGGTGACGGCATGAAGAAGGATATTAAGTATGTACTGGGGAGCATACGCCGGGCGGATCAGGATTTCGGCCTGATTGCGCCGGGGGACAGGATCCTTGTAGGGGTCTCCGGGGGAAAGGACAGCATGACCCTGCTGGAATGTCTCCGGCGGTACAGGATGTTCCTCCACCAGAGCTTTGACATTGTGGCGGGTACGGTAGACATGGGCTGGGGGATGGATATGGAGCCCATACGCCGCCTGTGTGAGGGATACGGCATACCCTATGCGGTGATGCCCACGGACATCGGAAAGCTGGTCTTTGAGGAGCGGAAGGAGAAAAACCCCTGCTCCCTCTGCGCCAGGATGCGCCGGGGTGCCCTGACCAACCTGGCAAAGGAACAGGGCTGCAACAAAATTGCCCTGGGTCATAACCGGGAGGATGTGCTGGAGACCTTTTTGCTGAGCATGCTGTACGAGGGGCACATACACACCTTTTCCCCCCTGACCTGGCTGGACCGCAGCGATATCGTGCAGATTCGCCCTATGCTCTATGTGCCGGAGGCAAAGAGTCTGGGGGTAGCACGGACGCTGGAGCTGCCCATTGTCAAAACCGAGTGCCCTGTGGCGGGACACACCAAAAGGGAGGAAATGAAGGAGCTGCTCCAGACGCTGAACCGGTTCAAGCCGGACGCCCAGCGTATGATGCTCCGGGCCCTGCAGGACACCCAAAGGTACGACCTGTGGGATAAGGTGAAACGCCGTCCCCTGGGAAACCGCCGGGGAAGAACCGGCGGAAACGGGGATTTTCTCCCGCCGGACTACCAAACACCGGGGGAATGTGCTATAATATCGGACAGTACGGAGGGCGAAGCGGATGACGACACAATTTGACGTGGGTGACGTGGTGCAGATGCGGAAGCCCCATCCCTGCGGCGCGGATACCTGGGAAGTGACCCGTACCGGGGCGGATGTAAAAATCAAGTGTACCGGCTGCGGCCGGATTGTCATGTTGGATCGGATGACCTTTGAACGACGGATGAAGAAGGTCGTCTCGCATAAGGAAGGGAGTACCGAACATGGATGAACAGCAAACCATAAGCCGGAAGGAACGCCGCCTGCAGCAGACGGGGAAAATGCCTCCCCAGGCCGGGGACAAGCCCGCGAAAAAGAAAAAACCCTGGTGTCGGGAGCTGCTGGAGTGGGTGGCCGTGGTCGTGGTGGCCGTGGTACTGGCCTCCCTCATAAACGAGTATGTGTTCCAGATTATTCCCGTGTTGGGCTCCAGTATGGAACCCACGCTTTACACCGGGGACAGGATGGTGGTCACCAAGTTTACCTATAAGACCCGGGTACCGGAACGGGGCGAAATCGTCATCACCAAATACCCCGGCAGCACGGATTATTTCGTGAAGCGGGTGATCGGCCTGCCCGGGGAGAAAATCGGTATCCACGACGGGGCGGTGTATATCAACGATGTGCGGCTGGAGGAGGATTACATCATGGAGGAGATTAAGTATACATACAATGATGTAATTGTGCCGGAGGGCTGTATCTTTGTCATGGGAGACAACCGGAATTATTCCAGCGACAGCCATGTTTCCACCGTGGGGCCGCTGCCTCTTGCCAACCTTGTGGGGAAGCCCCAGCTGATTATTTACCCCTTTGATAAGATAGGATCCATGGCGGAAGCCGGTTATGACGGTAAGTAAAAAAACCGCCGGGAAGAGGAGAAGAGTGAAGAAGTCTCCTCGGAACCGGTGGCTGGTTTGGGTGCTGGCGGGCTGCGGGCTGCTGGCAGTGGGCCTGTGCGCGGCGCTGGGCGCCGTGTGGGCAGCCGGCGGGAAAGCCGCAACGGAGACAGAGCCGGCAGCGTTTGACCCGGATGCGCTTTGCAGCCTGTTTGACGCGGAGACGGAATCGGGCATACCTCTGGAAATTTTGGGGGGCTATACCTCCGCCCATGGCCTTGGGCAGGATTATACCGCTGCCGTCGGGGCTCTGGGGGGCCTTTCGGAACAGACGGGAGACTGGAGCCAACGGCTGACAGCCTGGCGGGAGGCTCTGTCCGAAAAGGGGGAGACGAAAGCTCTTGCCCAGGCGGATAGGCTGGCACGGCTGGGCAGAATCCGGCGGAACAAGGTCTTTCCCCTGCCTTTGTCGTACAATATTGACTTTGCCGACGGGTATGGTGAGGGCCGGGGCGAAAACGGCACCAGCCGGAGTCATGAAGGAATTGACATATTCGCCGATTACGGCGTTCCCGTACTGTCGGTGTGTGACGGTACGATAGAGAAAAAGGGCTGGCTTTATCTGGGGGGCTGGCGGTTAGGCGTCCGGGGGACGGACGACGCGGTGTACTATTATTATGCCCATATGAGCGCCTATGCCGAGTGTCTGTCGGAGGGCGATACCGTTA
>JAQVCU010000125.1 GCA_028689635.1 Oscillospiraceae bacterium | reverse complement strand
ATGGTCAGCTTCACGGTCTTCTTCACCCGGTCCAGCCGAGCGGCGCCGTAGTTAAAGGAGATGATGGGCACCATGCCGTTGTTTAGGCCAAACACCGGCATAAAGATGAAGCTTTGAAGCTTAAAGTAGACGCCAAAGACAGCGGTGGCGGCCTCTGTAAAGGAGATAAGAATTTTATTCATGCCAAAGGTCATCACGGAACTGATGGACATCATCACAATGGAGGGCAGGCCCACCCGATAAATCTCTCCAGCCACATGGCTGTTCCAGCGGATCGCCCGGAGGCGGATGCTCACGTCCGGGTTGCGGGTGAGATTCAACATGATGGCCGCAATGGCCGCCACGATCTGTCCGGCCACCGTGGCCACGGCGGCGCCGGCCACCTCCATCCGGGGGGCGCCGAAGAGACCGAAAATTAAAATCGGGTCCAGCACAATGTTGATGGCGGCGCCGATGAGCTGGGTGATCATGGCCAGTGTGGTGCGGCCGGTGGCCTGGAGCAGTCGCTCAAAGCAGAATTGGCTGAACAGGCCGATGGACCCGCCCAGGCAGATGGAGGCATAGGCGGTGCCGTAATCCACGATGGCGGCGTTTTGCGTCTGGGCCAGAAAGAACATCCGGGACAGCAGCAGCCCCGCTGCGGCAAACACCACAAAGCTGCAGATGGTCAGGAAGATGCCGGTGCCTGCGGCCTTGTCCGCCATGTCCTGCCGCCTTTCTCCCAGGGAGCGGGAGAGCAGGGTGTTGATGCCAAGGGCGGTGCCCCCGCCCACGGAAATCATCAGGTTCTGGAGGGGAAAGGCCAGCGACACGGCGTTGAGGGCATCCTGACTAATCTGGGCCACGAACACACTGTCCACCACGTTGTACAGCGCCTGCACCAGCATGGAGATCATCATAGGGACGGCCATACCGGCCAGCAGCTTGCCAACGGGCATGGTACCCATCTTGTTTTCCTGGGGGGCGGCGCCGGGATTGAGCGTTTTGTTTTCCATAGAGTTTCTTTTGTTTCCTTTCATTTGGAAGAAAAAGGGCGTGGCCAAAGCCACGCCTTTTGGGGGGCATTCATTTGTGGGAGTTTACCTGTGATGACCCTGCATTCCATCCAGCGGACAGGCGGCACCCGTCCCGTTCACGGGCTTGGGGGGAAACCGCTTGCACGCCGAATTTCCAGCGGAATGGACGGCTTTTCAACTCACTTCGTTTTCAGCTCGCCGGTGGCCAGCTGGGTTAAATACGCATTGATAAACCCATCGATGTCCCCGTCCATCACGTTGTCAATGTTGCCCATCTCATAGGCGGTGCGGGTGTCCTTGGCCATCTGGTAGGGCATGAAAACATAGGACCGGATCTGGCTGCCCCACTCAATCTTCATCTGGACACCCTTGATGTCGGAAATTTTCTCCGCATGCTGCTGGGCCTTGAGCTCCATGAGCTTGGATTTGAGCATCTTCATGCAGTTGTCCTTGTTCTGGAACTGGCTGCGCTCTTGCTGAGAGGCCACCACAATGCCGGTTGGCTTGTGGATCAGGCGAACGGCGGAGGAGGTCTTATTGACATGCTGGCCGCCCGCGCCGGAGGCACGGTAGACCTGCATCTCAATATCCTCATCCCGGATTTCGATTTGGTCGTCATCCTGAATCTCCGGCATAACCTCCACCGCGGCAAAGGAGGTCTGGCGGCGGGCATTGGCGTCGAAGGGAGAGACCCGCACCAAGCGGTGAACGCCGTTTTCGCTCTTTAAAAGGCCGTAGGCATTCTCCCCCTCGATGGCGATGGCGGCGGACTTGATGCCCGCTTCGTCTCCGTCCTCATAGTCCAGAATCTGATAGGTGAAGTCGTGGCGCTCCGTCCAGCGGGTGTACATCCGGTAGAGCATCTCCGTCCAGTCCTGGGCCTCGGTGCCGCCAGCACCGGCGTGGAATGTCAAAATAGCGTTGTGATTGTCATACTCGCCGGAGAGCAGCGTGGCCATCCGGGATTCCTCAATCTTCTCCTCCAGCACATGGTAGCCGGATTTTAGCTCTTCTAAAAGCTCGGCGTCTTCGGCCTCCTGGCCCATCTCGCACAGGGCGGTCAAATCCTTCCACTCGGCGACCAGCTTTTGCTGGCGGTTCACCTTGTTTTGCAGCTGCTTGAGCCGCTGCTGCACCTTCTGGGAGCGCTCTAAATCGTTCCAGAATCCGTCCTGGGCCGTCTCATCCTCCAGCCGCTCCGCCTCTTGGCGGGCGCTGTCGATGTCCAACGCGGCAGCAAGCTTTTGAAGCTCCGGCTCCAGATCCCGGAGCTTTTGCTTATATTCGTCGTATTCGATCAAAGCCATATGCTTCCTCATTTCCGTCTTTCCATTGTTTTTCATTAGCTATAGTATTATAACGGATAATATATTTTTTGTAAAGGAAAACCTGGGGAAAATTGCCGGCGCTTTGTTTAAATGTAATGTTTTTTACCCGCAAATTTAAGCAGATGGTCATTTTATACGGTGCATGCCTTTCCGCCTTGGGGTGCAGAACGGGCCAGCGCGGCTTTGCCGCGCTGGCCCGTTGGGTTGGCTTGTATGTGTGGGGGCGGGGCTTTACAGGCCGCAAAGAGCCAGCAGCTCCTCCCACTT
>JAQVCU010000059.1 GCA_028689635.1 Oscillospiraceae bacterium | reverse complement strand
ACGGATTTTTGATCTGCGCTCGTTTTCTTCGGGACTGCGATTTCTTCTGGCCATATTAAAAACCTCCGATGTGGTGCTTCTATTCTACACCACATCGAAGGTTTACACAAAACTTGGGATTGCCTCTGGAGAAATCTTGCTGTGCGTTATGGGGCGGGGGGATCCTCGCCCTCTGTTTTTTGCGGGGCCAGATATTTTTCCAAAGTGGTATAAAGAAGCTTGGGGTCAATGGGTTTGGAGAGATGGGCGTTCATCCCGGCGCGCTGGGACTGCGCGATATCCTCGGCAAAGGCGTTGGCCGTCATGGCGATGATCGGGATGTTTCTGGCATCCGGCCGGTTTAATGCGCGGATGGCCTTGGCGGCCTCCAGGCCATTCATTTCCGGCATGCGGATGTCCATCAGGATCAGATCAAAAAAGCCCGGCTGGGAAAGTTCAAACAGGCGGACGCCTTGCGCGCCGTCACAGGCCGTTTCCACCGATATCCCCCGGCGCTCCAAAAGTATTTTGGCGATCTGGGCGTTGAGGGGATGATCCTCACAAAGGAGGATCTGCCGCCCGGCCAGATCAACAGGATCGGCCTCCGGGGAGGATCCTTCCGGCAAAGCCGGCGTCACAGCCGCGGCCGCGGCGGAGCGGAAAGCGATGCGGATGGTGAAGGTGGTGCCGGCGCCCTGACGGCTTTCACAGGACATGGTGCCCCCCATGAGTTCCACCATCTGGCTGGCGATGGCAAGGCCCAGGCCGGTGCCGCCGCGGCTGGAGCTCTCCTGGGAAAAGGGCTCGTACATCCGCTGCTGAAATTCCTCGCTCATGCCGCAGCCGTTATCCTGCACGCAGATCTGATAGGCCACGGAGTCGGCGTCCCGGGCGATGCGGCTGACGGCAAGGCGGACAAAGCCGCCCGATTCTGTAAATTTGACGGCGTTGGAAAGCAGGTTCATCAAAATCTGGCTCAGCGGGGAGCGGTCTGCATAGATCCGATCGTCGGTTTCATCCGCCTCCAGCTGGAAGCAAACGTCTTTCTTATCGGCGATCTCCTCGATGATGGGAAGGATATCCGAGAGGACTTCCCGCAACGTGACGGGGGCCTCATGCAGCTCCATGCGCTGGCTTTCGATCTTGGTCATATCCAGCACCTCGTTGATGAGGGTGAGCAGGTAGCTTCCGGAGGCGTGGATCTTCCCCATATAATCCCGCATCTGGGCAAGATCCGCCGATTCCAGCATCTCCGGGGAGGAGAAACCGATGATGGCGTTCATCGGGGTGCGCATATCGTGGCTCATGCGGGAAAAAATTCGGTGCGGACAGCTGCATGGCCGATCTTGCGGCTAAGCCCCTCGATGGATTCCACCAGATCGTCGATCTCATCGATGTTGAGGCGTTCCAAATGGGGCTGGGTACTGCCATCCATGCCGCGGACTTTGGCGGAGAGGCGGTTGATGGGATGGGTCAGGCGGCGGCAGAAAAAGAGGAGAGCAAGGCTGCCCAACAGCAGCACCCAAAAGGAGACAAACATCAAGCGGCGTTCCACAAGGGTGCTGATCTGATACAGAGACTCCGTTTCCACAAGGCCCACCAGGGCGAGCCTTTCCGATTCGAAGGGGGTGTTGTGGTTGTAGATGAGCAGGTCGCTGACCCGTCCTCGCAGCTCTGTCTCGGTCAGGGAGCCAGTGCAGCGGATCATCCCGTTGGAGGTAAGCTCGGCGCTGAAAGCGGCGGCGGAGCCAAAACACCGCTGGAACAAAACGCCGTTGCTGGCAAGAACCTGGAAGGAGTTGGACCCCTCCTGATACTGGACAAGGGCATAGCAGCCGGAGTTGTTGCTGTAAAGGGACGCGTTGGGCGTCAGGCTGCGCAGGTAATCCGTGGTCAGCTCAAAACCGAGGACGGCGTAGGGGCGTCCTTTGGCGTCCAGCAGGGGGATAGAATAGGAGACCATCTCCCGGTCTGTCCCGCCAAAATTGTGGACGCCGCAGAAATAGGTGAGGTCGTCCGCGGCGGCGCCGGGGTTTTCATAGGCTGCCTGCAGGGGTTTATAATAGTAGTCCCCCGGGGTGTTGCCGTCAAAGGTGAAAAAGGCGTTCCAGGAGGTATCCAGCGAACAACCGATCGGCTCCACCAGAGAGGAGGGGCACCGCACCACCAAAAGATCCTCCTTGTCGGTGTACTTCGAATCGGGGGAGTAATCTCGGATGCACAGGCCGTAATACTGCTGGGAAGCGCCGGGGGCCAGGGGGCGGTACTCATCGGCGTTGTTGAGGATGAGAAAAACCCCGGAGACTTCGTTGCGCCGAAGCATGGAGATCAGGGAAGGAGCGGCTTGCTCCAGCAGTTCCTTTTGCAGATCGGCGCTGCTCCACACCGGGCCGCCGCTGTTGTCGGAAAGGGAGAGTTAGATCTGCCGGATGGCCCCGGAGGTGGTGGAAAAATCAGACCACTGGTTGTTGAATTTGTTTTCCAGATCATTTTTCTGGTTGATGACGCGCTCGGTCAGCACATTTTCAGCGTTTTGGTTCAAAGTGGCGGAAACGCCGCCATAGGCGGTGGCGCAGAAGAAAATGACAGACTGGCAGACCAGAACCAGGATCAAAGGCAGAATGATCTTTTTAAACAGGGAATGACCGCGTCCTGTTTTTACTTTCAAGCGCAATGCTCCTTTCCGGCGAAGGATCGGCGTTTCCAGCCGTCATCTGTCGCAAACAGGCAACCCTTATTTTATCGCCTGCTTTACTTCCTCGCAGAGGGAATTGAACCAGTTGTCAAAATATTCGTCTGTGCAGAAGGGCGCCACGGCTTCTTCCCGGGTCTGGCCCTGGGCCATGGCTTCCAATACGGCGGCGCGATCCGTCGCGGCGGCGTCGCTCATGGCGCCGGAGAGGATATCGCGGACCGTGCGGCTGCCGTCAAAGGGCTTGGTCACATAGGTCTCGTCCTCTGTATAGACCTGGGCGCTCACCAACAGGGCGTCCAGGACGCTTTTTTTCTTGGGGGAATTTCCGGCGTCGGGGAAACGGTCCCGAATGGCCTGCTCGCCGTTGGCCAGCAGGGTGACGGCGGAATAACCGGAGGAAACGGAGAAGCTCAGGTTCCGCTCGGGCTCGGTGAACCATTTGAGGAACTGGGCGGCGGCATACTGTTCCGCCTCGGTACCCTTAACGACGCAGTAGCCGGCGCCCTGCTGCACCGCCACTTTTTTGCCGTTCTGGAAATTCAGAGGACGCTTGACGACGATCTCGATGTCATGGCTGACGTCGTCGGAGGTGGTCACAGCGGTGGGCAGATAGCTGACGCCGGAGGTGGAACCGGTCATGGAGAGGATGGCGCCGGTCTTCATATCCTCAGAGCGGTAGTTGGATACCGCGGTAAAATAGCCGTTGATGAAGGGGACATAGTAGTTGTCCCACAGGGTTTTGAAGGCGTCGCGATCCAGGTCAAGCGCAACGCCGTCGCTGGTGACGCGGAACATCTCGTGGCCCAGCTGCGCCGTCCCCACAAAGAGGTAGTTCGCAACGGAATCACGGCCGTAAAGGGCTTTTCCATCCTCCGGCACGTCGGGGGTGAGCCCGTCGGACCAGGCGTAATACTGGGCGGCGGCGGCGGTGAGGGCTTCGTAGCTCGCGATGCTGTCCAGGGAGACCCCGGAGGCGGCTTCAAAGGCGGCCCAGTCGGTGGCGTTCACGGCAAAGCATTCGGTGGATTTGGAAACGGGGAACAGCATCAGAGGGCCATTTTCCGTCATACGGCCTTCCTCCAGGAAGCCGGGAACATAGGAGGCGAGCTCCTCCGCGGTAAAATAGCTGTCCATATCCACCAGCAGATCCTGCTGATCCAGGATATAGGCGGTCTCGGCGTAAATAGCGGCCAGGGTGGGAAGATCCTGGGCGCCCACCTTCCCGTTGGCGGAATCCAGCAGGCAGTCGGACAGATTATCGATGCTGCCCTGGCTGATGGAGACCACGGCAATGCCCTGCTCCACGCCGACGGTGCTGTTGAATTCGGCGACCAGCTGATCAAAAGCGGCCAATTGGTCGCCGTTATAATAGTTTCAGATGGTGATGGTCGTGGGCTTGTGCGGGTCTAAGGGGGATTTGGCGGAGCCGCAGGCAGCGCAGGAGAGCATCAAAAGGCAGGCAAGAGCACAGGCAGCCAATTTTTTCCAAACCGCTTCATAAAAAATTCTCCTCATCATAGAAATCGTAAGAACAAAATAAAAATCACAAAATGCAAAAATACCGTTCAAATGCATCAAAAGATGTGATTAATCTCATTGTAGCGCCTACGAGGGGAAAATGCAATGGCCGCGGGCAAAGTTGCGGGAGATTTCCTCCTTTTTTTGCGGCCTGATCAGGCCGTCTTTTGGCGTCCGGAAAGGAGCCCAAAAAAGCGCCGCGCCGGCGGCGGTGGGGATCTGCAAAAGGCTTTGAGCCCCCGCCGCAAAATGGCCATGGCGTTTCATGCCCTTTGCGCATGAAACGCCATGAAAGGAAAGCATTTGAAGGAATCAAAAGAATCTGCTACAATGTTATCCGTTAGAAATGGGTGTACAGAAGAAGGAAAAAATATGAGCGAACGACTGATCGACATTCTAATAGACTCTTTCGGCAAGATCCTGCTGCCGGGCCTTGCGATGACCGTCCCCTTGACGGTGATCTCCTTTACCCTGGCCATGGGCATCGCCATTGCCGTGGCTATGGTGCAGGTGGCGGATATCCCGGTTCTCAAGCAGCTGGCGCGGTTTTACGTCTGGGTGGTGCGGGGCACCCCGCTGCTGGTGCAGCTGTACGTGATCTTTTACGGGCTGCCCCGGCTGGGCGTGATCTTGGATCCCTTTCCCGCAGCGGTCATCGTTTTTGCCCTCAACACCGGCGCTTACGATTCCGAGACCATGCGCGCCGCCATCGAATCGATCTCAAAAGGACAGATCGAGGCGGGTTACTGCGTGGGGATGTCCTATGGGCAGATCATGCGGCGCATTGTGTTGCCCCAGGCCTTTCGCACGGCGTTCCCGCCGCTGTCCAACTCCCTCATCAGCCTGGTGAAGGACACCTCTTTGGCCGCCAATATCACGGTGCTGGAGATGTTCATGGCGACCCAGCGCATCGTCGCCAGGACCTACGAGCCCTTTGCCCTGTACTGCGAGGTGGGCCTGATCTACCTTTTGTTCTCCACGGTGCTGACCTGGCTGCAGAGGGCGGGGGAAAAGAAACTCGGCAAATACGGACCGATGTGAGGTGAAGGCGGATGCTGGAGATCAGAAATATCAAAAAGGCCTTTGGAGGCCTGGAAGTGCTCAAGGGCATCGACCTTGACGTGGAAAAGGGCGACGTGGTGGCGATCCTGGGGCCCAGCGGCTCCGGAAAAACGACCCTGCTTCGCTGCATCAATTTTTTGGAAAAGGCCGACGAAGGCGTGATGCGCTTTGACGGCGAGGAGTTCCACTTTGGGCGCGTCTCCCGGCGGGAGATCGCGCGGATCCGCCGCAAAACGGCGTTTGTCTTTCAAAGCTACAACCTGTTCCGCAATAAGACCGCGCTGGAAAACGTGACCGAAGGGCTTATTGTGGCCCGAAAAATGCCCAAAGCCCAGGCCGTGGAAATAGGCAGGCGCGCTTTGGATAAGGTGGGCCTTTCGGACCGGTACGATTATTATCCCCATCAGCTCTCCGGCGGGCAGCAGCAGCGGGTGGGCATCGCCCGGGCCCTGGCCACTGATCCGGAGATCATCTTTTTTGACGAGCCCACCTCCGCCCTGGATCCGGAGCTCATCGGGGAAGTCCTGGCCGTTATGCGCGCCCTGGCGGAGGAGGGGATGACCATGCTGGTGGTCACCCACGAGATGAATTTTGCCAGGACAGTCTCTTCCAAAGTAGTCTTTATGGAGGACGGGGCGGTGCTGGAAGCGGGCCCCTCCAAAGAATTTTTTGAAAGCCCAAAAGAGGAACGCGTCAAAGCGTTCCTCCGCACAATAAATCAGGAGAAAGAATCTCTGTAAACAGAAAGGATCAAACCACATGAAACGCAAATTAACTGCTGTACTTTTAAGCTGCTCCCTGCTGCTTGCCGTCGCGGGCCTTTCCGGCTGCGCCGGGGCCCCCACCACTACTTCCGCCGTCCCCAGCGGCCCCTCCGGAGCCCTGGTGGCTTCCGAGAGCGAAGGCTCTTCCGGATCCGCCCCCGCCGGACGCCTGGAACAGATCCTGGAGAAGGGCGAGATCATCATCGCCACTGAGGGCACCTGGGCCCCCTGGACCTACCACGACGAGAGCGATACCCTGGTGGGCTTCGACGTGGAAGTTGCCCAGAAGATCGCCGAAAAGCTGGGCGTCACCGCCACCTTTGTGGAGGGCGAATGGGACGGCCTGCTGGCTGGCCTGGAGGTAGGCCGCTATGACATTATGGCCAACGGTGTGGAGATCACCGCTGAGCGGGAGGAGAAATACGATTTCTCCGAGCCCTATGCCTACATCCGCACGGCCCTGATCACCCGTGGCGACGATACCGCCATCCAGAGCTTTGAGGATCTCAGCGGCAAGACCACCGCCAACACCCTTTCCAGCACCTACACCGCCCTGGCGGAGAGCTACGGCGCCATCCCCACCGGCGTGGATGACCTGAACCAGACCATCGAGCTGCTGCTGGCGGGCCGGGTGGACGCCACCCTCAACGCGGAGGTCACCTTCTACGACTACATGAGCGCCCATCCCGACGCCAACCTGAAGGTAGCGGCGCTTACCGAGGAAGCTTCCCTGGTGGCGATCCCCATGCCCAAGGGCGACGAGGCGGCCACCCTGCGGGAGGCCATCAACACGGCCATTTCGGAGCTGCGGGCGGAAGGCGTGCTCAGCGAGCTTTCCAACAAATATTTTGGCAGCGACATCACCAACGAATAAAAGGCGACTGCCTTCCTCAAAAGGCCGCCTGCGCTTTTCAAAGCGCGGGCGGCCTTTTTGCGCAGGGGGGAAGGCGGATTTTTGCGGCTGGGCGCTCTTTTTCGCCAATTGCCGCCAAAGGGAAATTGTGCTACAATACGAAAAGCAACGGCGGCGGCGCCCGAAACCCGTGGCGACGCCGGAAACGAGGGGTAAAAATGAAACTGCTTTACAGGCTGCTCAAACAGGATCCAAACTCAAGGGAGGGCGTGGTGCTGACCACTTCGGCTCTGGGCATCGCCGTCAACCTGCTGCTGGCGGGGCTTAAAGTGGCCGTCGGCGCCGCGGTATCCTCCATTGCCGTCGTGTCGGAGGGCGTCAACAACGCCGCCGATTCCGCTACTTCCCTCCTCACCATCGTGGGGACAAAGCTTTCGGGGCGGCGACCCAACAAAAAGCATCCCTTTGGCTTTGGGCGCATTGAATATTTGACGAGCCTGGTCATCGCCGTGTTTATCCTGGTCACGGGGCTGGAGCTCTTCATCAGCTCTGTGAAGCTGATCTTTGAGCCCGCCGGGCTGAGCGTTTCGATCTCGACCATGCTGCTGATCGCGGTCTCCGCCCTGGTCAAGCTGGCGCTGGGCACCTATACTGTCCGCATGGGCAAAAAGGTGGGTTCCGGCTCCCTGGTGGCCGTCGGCACAGACTGTCGCAGCGATTCGGTCATTTCGGTGGTGACCATCCTGTCGGCGGCGGTATGGCTGATCTTCCGCTTTTCCGTGGACGCCTACGCCGGGATCATCACTTCGGCGTTCATCCTCAAAGCCGGGTTTGACATCCTGCGGGATACGGCCTCCGACCTGCTGGGCAAAGCGGCGGAAAAGGATCTGGCCGACGCCCTGTACCGGGAGATCCGCGCCGTTCCGGTGGTGCTCAACGCGGCGGATATGATGCTGCACAACTACGGCCCGGACGCCTATTCCGGCAGCGTCAACATCGAGGTGGATCACGAAAAGACCATCGGCGAAGTGTATGAGGCCATCCACGCCCTGCAGCTGCGCATCATGCATGAATACGGCGTCACCATGGTGTTTGGCATGTACGCTGTGGATTCCGATCACGAGGAGGTGCGGCGGATCCGCGCGGATATCGCGTCCTATGTCCGCGCCAACGAGCATATCGTCAGTTACCACGCCCTTTATCTCACCCCCGATTTTAAACAGATTTACTGCGATTTTGTGGTGGACTATGAGCTGAAAGATTGGGACGGCCTCAAGGCGGATTTCGGCGATTACATGGGCAGGCTTTACCCGGAAAGCGAACTGGTGCTCACCATCGAAACGGAGTTTGTCTAAAAGAAGGGTCCCGGTATGGCAAAACTTTGGCAGGCAAAAAAGCGGCGCAGCGAAGAGCTGCACCGCTTCTTTTTTGTTTTTACAGCGCCCGGGGCGGCGGCCGCCGCCCTTGGCCCTCCCCGGGAAGCTGCCCCGCTTTCTCCGGGGCTCGCCGCCGCAGATTATTATGGGGCACCTTTTCCACCTTGGCGTGAAAAGCCGAGCAAAAGCCCCGGACGAAGCCTTCTTATAAAGAAGGCGCGCCCGGGGCGTCTTTGCCGCCAAAGGTTTTCCGTCTTGGCGGCAGGCAGCAGGGAAAAGAAAAATCTGGAAAGGCCTAAATGGCGCCGCAAAGAAGGCCGGCCAGGCGCACGAGGAAGGCGGCGAGCCAGGCGACGGCACATTGCTCCACCACCACCCCCAGGGCCCATTTGCCTCCCAGCTCCCGCTTGATGGCGGAGATGGCAGCCACGCAGGGCGTGTACAAAAGGCAGAACACCAGCAGGGAAAGGGCGGAGAGGGGAGTGAGCAGGGCAAGCAGCTCCGCCTGGGAGGGGATCAGCACAGAGAGGGTGGAGACCACGCTCTCCTTGGCCATAAATCCGGTGATCAGCGCCGTGGAGACCCGCCAGTCCCCAAAACCCAGAGGGGAAAACACCGGCGCGATGAGCCCAGCCAAAACGGCGAGGATGCTGTCCTGAGAATCCGACACCATATTAAAATGCAGGTCGAAGGTCTGCAAAAACCAGATGAGGATAGCCGCCGCAAAAATAATGGTAAAAGCGCGCTGCAAAAAATCCTTGGCTTTTTCCCACAGCAGCTGGGCCACGTTTTTTGCCCCCGGCAGACGGTAGTTCGGCAATTCCATCACAAAGGGGACGGGTTCGCCGCGGAACAGGCTGCCCTTCATGACGAGAGCCGCCAGGATGCCCACGGCGATGCCCCCGAAATAGAGCAGCACCATGATCAGGGCGCCGTGGCGGGGGAAGAACGCGGCCGTGAAAAAGCCGTAGATGGGCAGTTTGGCGGAGCAGCTCATAAAAGGGGTGAGCAGGATGGTCATTTTGCGGTCCCGCTCCGAGGAAAGGGTGCGGCTTGCCATGACCCCCGGCACCGTGCAGCCAAAGCCGATCAGCATGGGGACGATGCTGCGCCCGGAAAGGCCGATCTTTCGCAGAAGCTTATCCATGACAAAGGCCACCCGGGCCATGTAGCCGCTATCCTCCAGCAGGGAGAGGAAGAAAAACAGGGTGACGATCACCGGCAGAAAACTCAGGACACTGCCCACACCGGTAAAAATGCCGTCGATGACAAGGGAATGGAGGGCGGCGTTGACGTGGACGGCGGTCAGGGCGGCGTCGGTCACGCCGGTGAGCCAGGCGATGCCCGTCTCCAGCAGGCCGGAAAGGAGGGCCCCGATCACATTAAAGGTTAGCCAGAAGATCAGGCCCATAATAGCGATGAAAGCGGGGATAGCGGTGTATTTGCCCGTGAGGAACCGGTCGATGTGGCGGCTGCGGGCATGTTCCCGGCTCTCCCGCGGCTTGATGACGGTCTCGTCGCAGACCTTTTTGATAAAGCGAAAACGCATGTCGGCCAAAGCGGCGGCGCGGTCGAGGCCGCGCTCCTTTTCCATCTGGGTGATGATATGCTCGATGGCCTCCGTTTCGTTCTCCTCCAGCTCCAGCTGCTCCAAAATGCGCTGATCGCTTTCCGCCAGTTTAGAGGCGGCAAAGCGCACGGGGATCCCCGCCTTGCCCGCGTGATCCTCAATGAGGCTCATAAGGCCGTGGATGCACCGGTGCACGGCGCTTCCCTCGTCGTCCGCGCTGCAAAAATCCAGGCGGCCGGGCCGCTCCTGATATTTTGCCACGTGGATGGCGTGATCGATCAGCTCGTCAATGCCCTCATTTTTGGAGGCGGAGATGGGGACCACCGGCACGCCCAGCAGCTCCTCCATGGCGTTGATGCGGATGGAGCCGCCGTTTTCCCGCACCTCGTCCATCATGTTCAGGGCCACCACCATGGGTACCCCCAGCTCCATGAGCTGCATGGTCAGGTAAAGGTTGCGTTCAATGTTGGAGGCGTCCACGATGTTGATGATGCCCCGGGGCTTTTCCTGCAGAAGAAACTCCCGGGTGACGATCTCCTCGCTGCTGTAGGGGGACATGGAATAGATGCCGGGCAGGTCGGTGATCAGGGTGTTGGGGTGTCCCTTGATAACGCCGTCCTTGCGGTCCACCGTGACGCCGGGGAAATTGCCCAC
This sequence comes from Oscillospiraceae bacterium, assembly GCA_028689635.1. Classification (GTDB taxonomy): domain Bacteria; phylum Bacillota; class Clostridia; order Oscillospirales; family Ruminococcaceae; genus JALELV01. The sequence continues at coordinate 1,393 of JAQVCU010000059.1, read as the reverse complement.
ATGCTGGTTGGAGCCGGTGAGCCGGTTAAAAAGCGTGGTTTTGCCGCAGTTTTGGTTGCCGGCCAGGGCGAAGGTGAGGGGCTCCCCCTCCGGCAGGGGGTGTTCATCCCGTTTTGTGTGATATTTGCCCCCCTCGCCCAGGCCCGGGTGGGGGATGGTCTTTTTGCTTTTGTGGGCGGCCCCCGCCGCGGATGGCTCCGAAATGTGGTCGATCTCGATCTTTTCGGCGTCGGCGACGCGCAGGGTCAGTTCATAGCCGTGGATCAGCAGCTCCATGGGGTCCCCCATGGGGGCGAACTTTACCAGGGAGACTTTGGCCCCCGGGATAAGACCCATATCCAAAAAATGCTGGCGCAAGGCGCCGTCCCCGCCTACGGAGAGGATGGAGGCGGATTTTCCGATTTCCAAATCTTTCAGTGTCACTGTCGCGTTCCCTTCCATCAATCAAGGTTGCGGCCAAAGGCGCGCCGGGGCGGCGCTTTTGACCGGTTATCATAAAGCGGGAGGCCGTGGCCTCCCCAAAAGCTTCTGTCAGAGTTAGCATACGATTCAGGTGGCTTTTTGTCAAGGAAAACAGCCGCCGGAGGCTTTGCGCCGCAAAATGGGATTTTTGCGCGAAAAAAAGACGGCTGGAGCCGTCCTTTTCTAAGCCGGTCAGGCGCCTTTTTCCGCCGGGGCCTGCACCTTTCGCGCCAGCACCAACAGGGCGCATAGGGCGCACAGGGCAACGCCGAGAAAGAAGGGGTAGGCGCGGTTTTGTTCGCTGAGCCAGCCCAGCAAGAAGCCGAAGGGGGCGGATACGGCCAGGGTGATGGCGTAGACCACGCTGTACACCCGCGCCCGCTCCCGCTTATCGGAGAACAACACCAACAGGGCGTCGCGCCGCGGCATGACAAAGGAAAAGGCCACCGCCTCCAAAAGGATATACAAAACGATGCCCAGATAACCCACCCGCACAAAGACCAAAGAGAGGAACGCCATGGCGTACAGGGCCACCCCGGCGACCATGACCGAACGGTAGGGCAGGGCGTTGACCAGATGCTGGAAGCAGAACATAAAGATGAGGACGGCCGCCGCGCGGATGATGGGGATATAACCCAAGGCCTCGTCGGGGACGCCCATGCCCTGGGTGACGAAAAGCGGGAAGAAATTGGCCGTTACCAGGGTGAGGATGTTGACGATGACCACGATGGAGAGGATCAGGGTGGTGGCCGGAGTGCGGAAGATCTTTAAAAAGACATCCTTGAACCCCAGGACCATCTTCCAGACGGGGACGCCGCGGGTCTCCTCCATGCGCCGCAGGCCCTGGGAAGTCTCGACGCTTTTGCGGTACAGCAGCAGGCTCTTGGTGGCCATGGAAAAGGCCGAAAGGAAATAGATCACCCGCAGGGCG
>JAQVCU010000124.1 GCA_028689635.1 Oscillospiraceae bacterium | reverse complement strand
GTGGCATGTACGCGCCCATAGGGCGGATGATGCTGCATAGGATATCCGTGAGCGCGCCGACCATGCCGCCGTATACCGGCCCGAGCGCAATGCCCGCATACATGACAATGCCGGCGGAGAAGTTGATGTCCTTGATAAACCCGCCAAACATCGTGACGGGAATGCCGAGAAACGACTTCAGCACCACGGCTAGCGCGGTTAACAGCGCGCCAAAGATGAGCTTTCTAGTTCTGGTTCTTTGCAAAATAAAACACCTCCTTTTTTTCAGAATGGCAAGCATACCAATAAAAAAGAAGTGTCGCTTCTCTTTCTCTCTGGCAGCGGACGCGAGGCTGTACCGCGGGGAAACCCCTTTCGTTCCCGGGCGACATCCCATCCCGAGACACTTTCTGGCTAAACCATGACGCACAAGCCTCTACTCTGCGCATTCTAGGCAAAATATAGCATATTTCGGGCGCCATTGCAAGAGAATACCCCGCCTCTCTGGTTAATATATTGAAATAGGATGAAAAAAGGATGGTGAGCCATGGCAACGCTAAGCCATATTGTAAATCAGAACGATACGCTAGAGCGCTTGAGCAGGCTCTATAAAATTCCTGTTTGCATGATTTTGCGAGCCAATGAAGGAGGAAAGGGGCTGCTGCGTCCCGGGCGGCGCATTGCCATTCCCTTTCCCAACTACTGCCTGGAAAAGGCGGGGAGCAGGGATGAGGTGTTTCTGAGGCGGCGTTATGCCGTGCAGGCTGGGGATACGCTTTTTGGCATTGCCCAGAAATTTGGCACAACCATGCAAAAGATTTTACAGGATAACGGGTATACCCGGCCGGAGGAACTCCAAGTGGGCGGTGAGATTGTGGTTTCTTGCCCGAAAGAGGGTTTTATAGTATACTCATTAAAAGCTACGGATACGCTGGAAGACGTGGCATTGAAATTCGATGTGAGCGAGCGGGCCCTTTGGCGCTATAACGATATCGCCTGCGGGGCATACCCGGGCATGCAGCTCATCATCCCTCTGGGAGAAAAATGAAAAAGATCCTGCTCATTGGTTTAAACGCCAAATACTCGCATACCAACTCTGCCATCCGTTCCTTGGCGCGCTACGCCGGGCGGGAAGAAGTGGAAATCCGGGAATATACGATCAACGAACCCATAGAACGGGTTGCGGAAGAGCTTTCGGCTCTTGACGCGGCGGTCTATGGGTTTTCCAGCTACATCTGGAATATCGAATACATCCGCGCTCTGGCGGAAAAAATGCCGGGCAAAGTGCTGCTGGGCGGGCCGGAAGCCTCTGCCTCCCCGGAGGAGTACCTCTGCTTTGCAGATTACATCCTAAAAGGCGAGGGGGAGGAATCCTTCCGGATTTTTGCGGACAAGCTGGAGCGGGGCGAGGACGTGAGAAAAACTCCTGGCTTGTGCTATCAAGAGGATGGCGTGTATCAGGAAAATCCGCCTGCGCCGGCGATAGATCTCGCAACGCTGCCCCAGCCCTATGGGGATCTTTCGCGGCTTAAAGGGCGGCTTGTATATTACGAATCCTCTCGGGGCTGCCCATTTTCCTGCGCATATTGCATGAGCTCGCTCTCCGGCGGCGTGCGGTTCGCCCCTGTGGAAAAGGTGAAAAGAGACCTCGATGCCTTTGTTGCCGCCGGGGTGATGAAAGTGAAGTTTGTGGACCGGACGTTTAATGCTGACCGCGCCCGGGCCCGGGAGATTTTTGCGCACGTCATCCGCTTTGGCGGGCAAACCGAGTTCCACTTCGAGATCGCCGCAGATTTGCTCGACGAGCCCACCTGCGCGCTGCTGGCCACCGCCCGGCCCGGGCAAATCCAGCTGGAGATCGGCGTACAGTCCACCTATGAGCCCACGCTGGCCGCCATAGAGCGGGTGCAGGATTTTTCCTATACCGCCCGCATGGTGCGCCGTCTGGCCGCCGGGAAAAACCTGCATCTGCATGTGGACCTCATCGCCGGGCTGCCGCTGGAAGGTATGGAGCAGTTTTGCCGCTCGATAGACGATGTCATGGCGCTGGGCGCAGAGAAGATGCAGCTCGGGTTTTTAAAAGTGCTCAAAGGCTCTAAAATGCGGGAGCTTGCCGGGAAGTATGGCATTGAGTTTTGTGATAGGGCGCCCTACGAGGTGCGGGCCACGGCGCATCTTTCCCCAGAAGAAGTGCAGCGCCTGCACAAGGTGGAATACCTCCTGGAGCGGACATATAACTCCGGCCTGTTCCGCCAGACGGTGGAGTACTTTGGCAAAACCCAGGGCTACGCCTCTTTTTATCTAGAGCTCTGCGCCGGGCTCGCGGCGAAAGGTGCGGCGGCGGAACAGCTCACCGAGCGCGCCCTGGCTTTGGAGCTGCTGGAATATTGCGAAGGAAGGGAGTGTTTTTCCCTGGAACTCCTGCGCTTGGATTTATTGCTCAAAAACCGCCGTCCCCAGCTGCCCGACGCGTTGGAACAGCCCGCGCCCTGGAAACGAAAGTTTTTTAGCGAGGTTCCCTCGGGTCTGCTGGAAAACTTGCCCCAGGGAAAACGCCCCTGGCACTATGCCCGGCTGGAGGAATTTTCCTTCGACGTCTGCGCCTATCTGCGGGAAGGGATTTTGCGCAAAAATGAGGG
>JAQVCU010000123.1 GCA_028689635.1 Oscillospiraceae bacterium | reverse complement strand
CCTCTGGTTTTTCAGACACAGGCAGTCAGCTGTTCTTTTATATTTTATCTGCTCTCCAGCAGTTTTCATTTATTGCTCGTCCGCAGTTTTTCTTTACGTGATTTTTTTTACTTATTTAATCGTTTTTTTCTTTTATTTTATCATAGGGCTTGTATTTTCAAATTGTGTTTTGTATAATAAAAATCAACATACAGCCTCAAGCGGTTTTCGATGGGAGTGTACAAGTTATGCGCACAAAGCCAAAGATTTTAGTCGTGGGCAGCTTCGTTATGGATGTGATTGCCACCACGGAGCGAGTTCCCCATTCCGGTCAAACGGTTTACGGAAAGTCCTTTCACACCGCCCCTGGCGGCAAAGGCGCCAACCAGGCTCTTCAATGCGCGCGGCTGGGCGCTCAGGTCACCATGGTGGGCTGCGTGGGCGACGATCTGTTTGGCCGGGAACTGCTGGAAACGCCCCGGGCTGCCGGCGTGGATCTCTCCCATGTACTGGTCCGCCCCGGCGTCAGCTCCGGTGTGGGGCATGTGACGCTGGAGGTGACGGAGCACACGGCGCAAAACCGTATTGTGGTCATTCCCGGCGCCAACCGCACGCTAACGGTGGAAGAGGTTTCCTGGATTCAGGACTGCGTCGGTGCATACGACATGGTCCTCCTGCAGCTGGAAGTTCCCCTGGAGGTAAATCGAGCAGTGGCCCGCTGGGCCAAGGACGCGGGGGTGCCGGTGATGCTGAACCCTGCGCCCGCCACGGATCTGGACGATGAGCTTCTCTCTCTTGTAACGTATCTCACCCCCAACGAACAAGAGGCCTCTGTGGAGACCGGCCTGCCCCTGCGGATGGATGCCCGGGGCATCCAGCGGGATGATTTGAAGCAAATTGCCGCAGCACTCTGGGCAAAAGGCGTGGAAAACGTCATTATCACCTTGGGCGGCAGCGGCTCTGCCGTGGTGGGCGCATCTGCCATCCGCTACATCCCCTGCGTCAAAATGGACCACGTGGCAGACCCCACCGCCGCCGGAGATTCCTTTGTGGGCGCCCTGGCCGTGGGCTTGACGGCAGGGCTCTCTCAAGAGCAGGCGCTGGCCTTTGCCAGCCACACTGCCGCCATTACCGTCTCCCGGATGGGCGCCATGCCATCCCTCCCCACGCTGGAGGAAGTCCGCGCCCTGCTGCGGGAGCGGAACTACACGGGCTTTGACCCCGCCATCCTGGATACTTTGCAATCATAGACGCACAGGGCCGCCGATTTTTCCGGCGGCCCTGTTTCCTTTTTCCGCTCACATCAGCTCGCCGGGCGCAGCTCCCCGGTTTCCGAGTCGATGACGTAGCCCTCTATTGTCACATCCCCTGGCATCAAGGGGTGTCTGCGCAGCAACTCCACGGTTTTCGCCACAGAATCTTCCACCCGGTCAAAGCCCTGGAGCCAGGTGTCGAAATCCACGCGGCTACGCAATTGCTCAATCCGCTCCATCGGCGTGCCCCGCCTGAGGAAGTGGGCAATCATTTTCTCTGGATTGATGTGAGACACACCGCAGTCCGTGTGCCCAATTACCATCACTTCCTCCACCCGCAGCTCCATAATTCCCACCAGCAGGCTTCGAACCGCATCGTCAAAAGGGTTGGTGATGACGGCGCCGGCGGTTTTTATCATCTTCACGTCGCCGTTTTTGATACCCAGCGCCGCTGGGAGCAGCTCCACCAGCCGCGTATCCATGCAGGTGAGAATCGCGATTTTCCTGTTGGGGTACTTCCCGGCGCAATAGCGCTTATACGTCTCCCCTTTTGCAAATTCCCGGTTATAGGCCAGCAGTTCTTCAATCATGGGCGGCGTTTCCTTTTCATGAACATATTTAAAAGATTATAGCAGATTTCTATGGTGAACGCAATCTCTCCATGATTCCCCGCATTGCGCCCGGGGGCAAAAGGCGGTATAATAAAGGCACACATTCGCCAATAAAGGAGCTGACGTTTATGGAACAGGAGCACAAGCGCCGCGTTCGCTATCAGGGTACCCACCCCCGAAACTATCGGGAAAAATATAAAGAGCTGAATCCTGAAAAATACCAGTCCGACGTGGAGAAAATTATTCAAAGCGGAAAAACCCCCGCCGGCATGCACATCCCCATCATGGCGGAGGAAATCCTGGACTTCCTCGCCATTGAGCCGGGACAGACCGGCTACGACGCAACGTTGGGTTACGGCGGGCACACCCGGCGGATGCTGGAGTGTCTTCAGGGCCAGGGCCACCTCTATGCTACCGACGTGGACCCGGTGGAACTGGAGAAAACCCGCTCCCGCCTGGAGGCCATGGGCTATGGCCCGGAGATCCTGACGGTCCGCCGGATGAACTTCGCCCATCTGGACCAGGTCGCACCCGGCGTGGCATTTGACTTCGTGCTGGCGGATCTGGGCGTCTCCTCTATGCAGATTGACGATCCCACCCGGGGCTTCACCTTCAAGTACGACGGTCCTCTGGACCTACGCCTGGATCCCACCGCCGGAGTCACCGCCGCCCAGCGCCTGCGGGAGCTGGAGGAGGACGAGCTGGTGGCCCTGCTGGTGGAAAATGCCGACGAGCCCTACGCCCAGCGCATCGCCCGGACCGTCACCCAAGCTTTCCG
>JAQVCU010000122.1 GCA_028689635.1 Oscillospiraceae bacterium | reverse complement strand
GCCGCGCCCTTGGTGTTGATATAGGCGTATTTGCTGTGCTTGGGCAGGGAGACCAGGGCTACCCCCTGCGAGAAATCAATGGCGCGCTCAAACTGCGCCGGGATCACCACATTGCCCACAAAGTCCTTACAGCCGTAAAGGCCGTTGGTGTCCTTAAAGCTTCGGTAGCTCTCACCGGTGGGGTCGTTTTGCGCCGTGACGGGAATGAAGCGGAACTCCGCGTGCTCCGGCGCATTAAAGCCGCCGTAGGAGCCGCCGTTGGAGCCCTCATGCGTCCAAATGATAATGGGGGTTCCGTCCGCGTTTTTCTCCCCGGAGGCGTTGAGCACCTTGGACATATATTCCGGCGGACGCAGAGAGAAGATCTCCGACTTTTTCTCCCAGGTGAGCGCCCAGGTATAGGGTTCGCTGACGGCAACCACGCGCGCGCCGTCCTTCCGCTCGCCCGAAAGGCCCAAATATCTGCCGTCCTTCATTTTGAGCGTAATCAGGGTCAGTCCGTCGTCGGAGAGATTGGTCACATAAAAGGCCTCGTTTTCGGGCAGCTTGCGCAGCTCCGCCTTTCCGTCAGAGGTCAGATTCAGGTAATTGTACATACAGCGCAGGTTGTACCAGCCGTCAATGAGTGTGTCCTCCGCCGCCAAGGCCGATATGGGCAGCAACGTCAGGGCCATGCAGAGGGTTAGCAGGATACTTAGAATACGCTTTTTCATTTTTCTCCTCCTTCTCTTTCTGTGTCATTCCTTGCACGAAAGCCCATCAGCAGACCGGGGATGTAATTCCACGGCTTTTTCAGGGTTTCGTTGTACAGCCGCACCGTTTGGCCGTAGATGCTGTCGCTGCGCTCCAGAATCTGCCGGGCGGCTTCCTCCCCGGGGCCGTCCCGCACACGCATGCAGTGCTGGCGGCTGGCGGCAAGCTGGGCCTTGGCGGCGTCTACCGTCTTTTGCTTTCCGGAGAGCTCTCGCCGCACCACCCAAAACCACAGGGCTAAAAACGCCGTGGTGCTGAGGATGGCAACCAGACTGACGATTGCGGTCGGCACAAAATCACCGTCCCTTTCCGCCATGATTTTTTGAATATAGAATGGATCTATGATAGCTGAATTTTTAAAAAAAGGAGGGCTTTGGCGCGAACGGTAGTTTTTTCGGCGCGAGTGGTAAATTCCATCTGGAAAAACGGTTTGCTGTGTGTTACACTTATCATGGATTTTCGAGTCGAAACGCACAGGATATGACGGAGGTGACGACCCATGCAAATCGCCGTTTGCGATGATGACCCAGAGGAGCTGGTGCGAATCTCCTCCATTTTAGACGATTACCGTCAGGAGCGGAAAGCGTCGATTTGCTATCGCACCTTTCACAGCGCCACGGAGCTGCTCGCCACCGCCAAAAGCGGGGACTATGACCTGTATTTGCTGGATGTGATGATGCCGGCGGTCAGCGGGATGGAGGCGGCGCGGGAGCTTCGCGGGTTCGATCAGGACGCCGCGCTGGTCTTTCTGACCTCCTCGCCGGAGTTTGCGGTGGAGAGCTATCGGTATAAGGCGCAGGATTATCTCCTCAAGCCCGCCAAGCGGGAGCGGCTGTTCCCCCTTCTGGACGCGCTGCTGGCAAAGCGGCAAGCGTCCGGCGAGTGCCTGAGCGTTAAAACCAAAACCGGCGCAACGCTGATTTTATATGAGCGCCTTGCCTATGTGGAGGTCGTGAACAAGTGGGTGTATTTCCACCTGTCTGACGGCAGCGTGCGGGAGGTCGCCTCTCCCCTTTCGGCGTTTGAAGCAGATTTGCTGACTCGCCCTGAATTTGTGCGGACGCACCGGGCCTATCTTGTCAACCTCATACAGGTGGCAGAGCTGCGCGCAAACGAGCTGACGACCCTTGTGGGGGATAAGATTCCGGTATCCCGGCAGAATTACGCCGAGGTACGGGAGGCGTATTTAGGGCAGCTGTTTGCCAGAAGGGGGAGATTGAAATGATTTCGATGCTTCCTGTTTTTATCCTCCCGGCCTACGGTTTCACTTTTATGTGGATTTTGCTGGATGTCCGGCTCCGCCAGCTTTCCCGGAAGCGGCGGAGCGCAGCGGCAGTGTTTTTGCTGGCGGTCATCCTCTGCAACGCGGCTTTTTTCGTCACGCAGGGCCGCCCGATGTACGCCAAATGCTATTTTTTTCTCGTCCATATTCCCCTTGTGATCGTGTTCTGTATTCTCTCACGCTACCGGGGCTGGCGGGTGATTTTTGTCTTTTTGACGATGTTTGTCACCTGTGCCCTCCCGGCGATTGCGGAGGGGTTTATCCGTCTCTCCCGCCCCACCGGCTTTTGGGATGATCTGGTAGTCTACACGGTGGCCTGCGCCCTGATGCTGGTCCTGGCGAAGCGGCTGTTTGGCGGTGCGTTTTTCTATATGCTGGAATATGGAGAAACGCGGGATTTTGCAAAATTTTGCGTCATTCCGCTCTTTTATTTTCTCAGTACATTTTTGATGAGCGGACGCACCTTTCAGCTGACTGCTGCGCCCATTCGTTTAGGAATTCAGCGGCTCCCGTTCCTCTTCACGATCTTCACCTACTATTTGCTGCTCTATATTTTTAAAAACACCCGGGAAAAGCAGGTGCTGCAAA
>JAQVCU010000121.1 GCA_028689635.1 Oscillospiraceae bacterium | reverse complement strand
CTCCTGAAAGAGCAAAAGCAGTATTTTTTGTTATCGTCAAATTTGGGCGTCAAAAACCCCTCAAATGGTCGATGCCATGCGGCTTTCACCGCATGGCATCTATAGTGACCATACTTTATGGCGGAGATGGAGAGACTCGAACTCTCGCGCCGGTTACCCGACCTACGCCCTTAGCAGGGGCGCCTCGTCACCAACTTGAGTACATCTCCATGGTAACAAAATAAGGGGTTGATTCAATTTTGATCGTCAACAGGAGAAATTGGCGGAGAGGAAGGGATTCGAACCCTTGGCTCTTGCGAGTCACTGGTTTTCAAGACCAGCTCCTTAAACCGCTCGGACACCTCTCCGGATGCGACGCATATAATATTATCATATTTTTAAAAGCAAGTCAAGAGCGGCTCTGGCCCCTCCGGGTGAAAAATGCAAGGTCGTTTTTCGGCCGCGGAACTTAAAAACCGCGCCGGGGAAAGCTTCTTCCCCGGCGTGGCCCTATTTTTATCGATTTCGTTTTGTCCGCAGCAGGCGGGTGGCGTTGAGGATCGCCAAAACCGCCACACCCACATCGGCAAAAACGGCCATCCACATCTGCGCCAGGCCGCAGGCCCCCAACACCAGTACAACCGCCTTGATCCCCAGGGCAAAAACCATGTTGAAGCGCGCAGTGGAAGAAGTCCGCTTCGCCAGCCGGATCCCATCCGCAAGAGCGCCGAGCCGGTCGGAGACCAGCACTGCGTCCGCGGCCTCAATGGCCACATCGGTGCCAAGGCCCATGGCCACGCCTACGTCCGCCATGGAAAGCACCGGCGCGTCGTTCATGCCGTCGCCGGCAAACACCGTAACGCCGGAGCGGCGGATCTCCTCCAGATAGCGGACCTTATCCTCCGGCAGCAGCCCCGCATGGATCTCGTCCACGCCGCTTTGGGCCTGGATCGCCAGCGCGGCCGCTTCGCTATCCCCGGTCAGCATGACCGTTCTTTGCACCCCTGCCTCTTTCAGCCGCCTGATCGTCTCGGCGGCGTCGTCCCGCACCTCGTCAGAGACCAAAATGCAGCCGAGGACGCGGCTCTTGTCCGCCAGATAAATATTAGCCTGCGGCAGATCCTCCAGCGGGATCCCCTGCGCCTCTAAAAGGCGTCGGGAGCCGCAGTAGTATTGTTTTCCATCCAGAGAAAAGGCTACGCCTTTCCCCGTGATCTCTTTGAGCTCCGACACGCCCTCCAGGCTCACCCCGCCCTGGCTGGCGGTGACCGCCTGGGCCATGGGATGGGAGGAACCGCTTTCCCCAATGGCTGCCAGGCGCAGGATCTCTTTTTCATCCAGTTGAGAAAGGCTTTCTACCTTCGTCACCTTCAGGCGGCCCGTGGTCAGTGTCCCGGTTTTATCCAGCACCACATTCACCGGCTTTGCCAACAGCTCGATGTATTTGGATCCCTTGACCAAAACGCCCTTCTTTGAGCAGGCGCCAACGCCTGCAAAATAGGAGAGGGGGATGGAGATCACCAGCGCGCAGGGGCAGGAGGCCACCAGGAACACCAGGGAGCGGGAGATCCACGTCCCCCAATCCCCCAGGCCCAGCAGCGGCGGCAGCACCGCCAGCAGAACGGCGGCCGCCACCACAGCCGGCGTGTAGACCCGGGCAAAGCGGGAGATCATCTTTTCTGCATTGCCCTTTTTGGCGGCGGAATCCTGCACCATTTGCAAGATCCTGCTGGCGGCAGAATCCTCAAAAGCGTTAACGGTGCGGCAGGTGACGGCGCCCTCGGCGTTTACCATACCGGAGAGCACCCGGTCTCCGGGGGCCGCCGGCCGTGGCACGCTCTCCCCGGTCAGGGCGGAGGTGTCCAGCATGGTCTCACCGGAGAGCACCACGCAGTCCAGCGGCACGCGCTCGCCCGCACGGATCAGGATCGTGCTGCCTACGGGGATCTCCGCCGCCGGGGAGCTGACATATTCCCCATCCACCAGCAGGTTGGCCGTTTCGGGCCGGATCTTCGTCAGGGCCTCGATATCCCGGCGGGAGCGGGAGACCGCCAACGCCTCGAAATATTGCCCAATGCGGAACAGGACGGTGACGATGACCGCCTCCCGATACTCGCCAATGGCAAAGGCCGCCGCCACTGCAATGAGCATCAGCGTCATTTCGTCCAGCCCGCCTCGGGGAAGAGCTCTGATCCCATCCCAGAAAAGGCGGTAGCCCGCCAACAGTGTCGCCGCCAGCAGCAGCGGCAAAGCAAAATTCCCCACCGGCAGGAAGGAGATCAAAAACAGCGCGATCGCGCCCCCCAGCAGCCAAAGATCCAGCCGGGATACCTGGGCGTCCCCATGGTCGTGGCCACAGCCGCAGCCGTCCCCATGGCCGCAGCCGCATCCCCCGTCGTGGTCATGATGCTCCTGATGGCCGCAGCCGCAGCCCCCGTCGTGGTCATGGTGTTCCTGATGGCCACAGCCACAGCCCTCGTCGTGGTCATGGTGTTCCTGATGGCCGCAGCCACAGCCCTCGTCGTGGTCATGGTGCTCCTGATGTCCGCAGCCGCAGCCTTCGTCGTGGTCATGGTGCTCCTGATGGCCACAGCCACAGCCCCCGTCGTGGTCATGGTGCTCATGACGGCCGCAGCCGCAATTT
>JAQVCU010000120.1 GCA_028689635.1 Oscillospiraceae bacterium | reverse complement strand
GATTTCCATCCAAATCCGTTCAGCCTCGGCAGCATTCCCGGCCGTAATCAGGCCGTCATAAAGGCGCAACATCCGGCCTATTTGATCCACCGGTGCCGTTTCGTTACCGCCACCGGCGAAAGGCCTGTCGAGCCTTTCCGTGAAATCGCGCCGCGCCTGGGCCAGCGAACGCAGACCATTGAGGCCGACGACGACGATTTCGGCATCGTGGTCATCCTGGCCGGTGTCGATCCAGCCGCAGACGTGGCAGACCTGGGAAACACCCCGCCGGTTCAGGGCCGGACAGCCACAGCAAGGGCAGGGCAGCCGGTTCCGTAAAAAATCCTGGTGACATTCGAACCAGGTGCGGCGGGCGAAAAACGGCGTCCAGACATCCACGGGAGGGCGGGGCAAAACCTTTTGCCCAAACCCGGCGCAGGATTCCCTTGTTCGCCCCAAAGCATTGCGCACGTGTAACCGTCAACCCCAGCCATCTTGCCGATCTTTTTTTCTGGCGTTAATCTGACCTCCACTTACCTATCATCGCCACGGAGGTCACATCATGCCAACCCTCGCGGAGGAATGGACCGCCAAGCTTGCCGTTTGGCGGAGCAGCGGCAAGAGCATCACCGCCTGGTGCCGGGAGAATGGGGAGGGCTACCATCGGTTCCGTTATTGGCGTCACCGTCTGGAAAAGTCCGAGTCGGCCAAGCCTGGGCGGTTTATTGAAGTCAGGCTGGGCGCCTCTCCCCTGATTCTGGAATGCAACGGCGTCACCATCCAGCTTTCTTCCGGCTTCGACGCCACCCTGTTAACGGATGTCCTGGCGGTATTGAAGCGGATGTAGCCGATGCGCCCCGCCGCCCGCCATCCCATCTACCTTTACGATCAGCCCGTCGATATGCGCAAAAGCTTTGAAGGGCTGAGCGGACTTGTGGAACAGAGCTTTCCCGGTCACCTGCTGACCGGCGCCCTGTTTCTGTTTCTCAACCGCTGTCGGGATCGGATCAAGATCCTCTCTTGGGAAGACGACGGCTTCGCCATCTGGTACAAACGCCTGGAGCGGGGTACCTTTTCCAACTGCTTTCATGGCCAGAGCACCTTGACCCGGCAGCAGTTCATCCTGCTCTTGGAAGGGATCGTTCCAAAGCGGATAAATCAGCGGTTTTCCTTGTAGAAAGAGGCATTTATCGCTTTCTAAAAAACTCAAATTCTGCTATGATTTCGTCATGTTGACCCATTTCGACAGCCCTATGGAACCAACCGAACTTCTCCGTCAAAAGGATGCCCGCATCGCCGCATTGGAAGCGGCCGTGGCACTTTTGGAGGAGCAGCTTTCCTGGCTGAAAAAACAGATCTTCGGCCCCAAAAGCGAACGGATCGTCCCCGATCTTCCGGGTCAAACGGTTTTCGACTTCGGTTCTCTGCCCGTGGCGGAACCCCCGGAAGAAAAAACCGAAGAGATCACCTATCAACGCCGCAAGGCTTCCTGAAACCGCGGGGCCGATACCCTTTCCTTTCCGGAGGATCTGCCCGTTAAACGGATTGAGCTGGATGTGCCGCCGGAAGAGAAAGTCTGTCCGGAAACGGGAAAACCTCTGGTCTGCATCGGGCACGACATCAGCCGCAAGCTGGCCCGCAAGGCCGAGCAGTTTTACATCATCGAATATGTCCGTCCCAAGTACGCCTCTCAGGGCAACCCTGATCTCGGCATCAAGACGGCCTCTTTGCCCGAGGCGGTCATTGAGCGCTGTCCGGCGGATGAAAGTCTGCTGGCTTTCATCCTGACCGCCAAGTTCGCCGATCACCTGCCCCTCTACCGGTTGGTGGAGATGCTGGGGCGGTCGGAGGTACACATCAGCCGCCAGACCCTCTCCAAATGGGTGGTGACCCTGGGAATGGCGCTTTCTCCGCTCTATGAGGCGATGAAGACCCGGATCCTGGAAAGCGGCGTCCTCTTTGTGGATGAAAGCCCGGTCCGGGTCCAGGTCCAGGGATTAAAACGCTGCCGCCAAGCCTACATGTGGGTCTATGTAGGGGGCGGCGGCGGGAACCCGCCCTACCGGTTTTTCGAGTTCTGCCTGGATCGCAGGCATCTCCACCCCGAGAAGATGCTGAAAGATTACCAGGGGCTGATGCACTCCGACAAATACGGCGTCTATGAAAAACTGGCTCTTCTTAAAGCCATTATCTGGTGCCCTTGTATGAGCCATGCCCGCCGCAAATTCGTGGAGGCGGAAAACGGCGATCCGGAACTGCGGCGCTGGGTGCTGCGCCAGATCCGCCATCTGTTCCTCCTGGAGCGCGTGGCCTGGGCGCGCTCTCCGGAAGAGAGGTTACGGATTCGGCAGGATTTGGAAAAACCGATCCTGGATCAGCTGACCGAAAAAATCAAAGAGCGCCTGGAAACCGGCAAGCTTCTTCCCAAGCCCAAATTCCATCAGGCGTTGAACTATTATATGGGGCTTACGCCCTACTGGGGCAACTACCTGAGCCATCCCGACGCCCGCCTCGACAACAACGTCGCGGAACGCGCCATCCGGCCGCTGACCATCGGCCGCAAGAACTGGCTGTTCTTCGGCAGTGCCAACGGGGGCAGGGCCGCCGCCACGATCCTGTCTCTGGTGCAGACCTGCCGGAATCTCGGCATCAATCCGGAAGAGTACCTGGAGGATGTGC
>JAQVCU010000119.1 GCA_028689635.1 Oscillospiraceae bacterium | reverse complement strand
GCACCATTTTTTCTACCGGCGTATGTGACGCGCTGCTGGACGCGGGACTGCTGCCGGACTATTTTATCGGCGTATCCGCCGGGGCGGCTTACGGCGTGAGCTATCTTTCCCGGCAGAAGTGGCGGAATCTGAACATCGTCTGCCATTACGCCAATGACCGGCGGTACATGGGCGTTGGAAATCTGCTGGACCGCAAAAACCGGTCTTATTTTGGGCTGAAGTTTGCCTATGAGGATATCCCAAACCAGTATATCCCCTTTGACTACAAGGCGTTTGCCGCCTATCCCGGCGAAGCGGAGGCGGTTTTGACAAATTTAAATACCGGAAAAGCGGATTATCTCCCCATTCCTCGGCAGGACGAGCATTTCACGGTTTTACAGGCCACCTGCGCCATGCCGCTGCTGTTCCCCATCTTCCATATTAACGATCAGCCCTATTTGGACGGCGGCTGCGCCGACCCGATCCCGTGGCAGCGGGCGCTGGAGCAGGGCTGTGAGCATTTGTTGGTGGTGCTGACGCGGGAGCGTTCTTACGTCCGGGGCGTGGAGAAAACCGACCGGCTTATCCAGCGGCACTACCGGAACTATCCGAATTTTCTGGATACCATGCGCCGCCGGGCGGACGATTACAACGAAAACAGGGAACGGCTGTTCCAGCTGGAACGGGAGGGCCGGGTGATGGTGATTGCACCGGAATCCACGAAGGGTTATTCCCGAACGGAAAAGGATTTGGAGAAGATCCGAGCCCTGTGGCAGGACGGATACTTTCAGGGGCGTACCGCCGCGCCGAAACTGACGGAGCTTTGGAAGTAAGTGGGGACGGCGAGGGAGATTTTACGTAGATTTAACATTGCGGGTCTTCCTATACGGACAGTTTCCCTATATAATGTCATTGTGTAAACTTTTGCAGTCCTGTTTTTGATGCGCGGTGCGCAAAACCGGCGGATGTAAATTCCGTGTAAAATACAAAGGAGAACCATTTGATGGACATTTTTTCCGTCTTTACCCTCTGCGGCGGTCTGGCCTTTTTCCTCTTTGGCATGAACACCATGTCCAAGAGTCTGGAGAAAATGGCGGGCGGCAAGCTGGAGCGCACCCTGAAGCGCATGACCTCCAACCCCATGAAGAGCCTTTTACTGGGCGCGGGCATTACCATCGCCATCCAATCTTCCTCCGCCATGACCGTGATGCTGGTGGGCCTTGTGAACTCCGGCGTGATGGAACTGGGACAGACTATTGGCGTCATCATGGGCAGCAACATCGGCACGACCCTGACGGCGTGGATTTTGGCTCTCAGCGGGATTGAGAGTGAAAATGTCTGGGTGAATCTGCTGAAGCCGGAGAATTTTTCCCCGGTGATCGCGCTGGTCGGCATTTTGATGATTATGACGTCAAAAAAGCAGAAGCGGCGGGATATCGGTCGGATTTTGATGGGCTTTTCCATTTTGATGTACGGCATGGAGCTGATGAAAGCGGCTGTCAGCCCGCTGGCGGACTCTCCGGAATTTGCCAGTATTCTGACGGCTTTTCAGAATCCGCTGCTGGGCGTGCTGGTGGGCGCGGTGTTTACCGGCGTGATCCAGTCTTCTGCCGCATCGGTGGGCATTTTGCAGGCGCTGGCCATGACCGGCTCCATCAGCTATGGCATGGCGATCCCCATTATCATGGGCCAAAATATCGGAACCTGCGTTACCGCCATACTCAGCTCCATCGGCGTGAGCCGCAATGCCAAGCGGGTGGCGGCGGTCCATATCTCCTTTAATATCATCGGTACGGTGATCTGTCTTGTTTTGTTCTATGGCGCGGGGAGTTTCCTGCCCTTTACCTTTATGAACGATCCGGCCAATGCGATGAGCGTGGCCCTCTGCCACACAATCTTCAACGTACTGACCACCGCCATGCTGCTGCCCTTCTCCAAGCAGCTGGAAAAACTGGCCTGTGTTCTGGTCAAAACCGAAACAAAGAGTGAGCAGTTTGCGTTTCTTGATCCTCTGCTGCTCCGCACCCCCGGGGCGGCCATCAACGAGTGCATCACGATGGTGGGGAAGATGTCCGAGGTTGCGCACAAAAACTTTCTGCTTTCCATTGAACAGTTGGAGACCTATTCCACAGAGCGGGAAGCCGTGATTCTGGAGAATGAGGACAAGCTGGACACCTATGAGGACCGTCTGGGGGATTATCTGGTGCAGATTTCCCGCCACGGCCTCTCCGGCGATAACAGCCGTCAGGTGAGCCGGATGCTGCACTGCATCGGAGACTTTGAACGGATCGGCGACCACGCGCTGAACATTCAGGAATCGGCGCAGGAACTTCACGACAAGCAGCTGATGTTTTCCGACAGCGCAAAGCAGGAACTGGAAGTTTTGACGCAGGCTCTGAGCGGAATTTTAGACCGCGCGTTTGACGCTTTTGCCGCCAACGATCCGGAGGCCGCCGCCCGCGTGGAGCCGCTGGAAGAGACGATTGACCGTTTGATCGAGGAGATTCGCCTGCGGCATATTGAGCGGCTGCAAAGCGGAGTGTGCACCATCCAGCTGGGCTTTATTTTAAATGATCTGCTGACGAATTTCGAGCGCGCCTCCGATCACTGCTCTAATATCGCGGTGTGTGTGATCGAAACCAATCGCCGGGATATCGACGCCCATGTATATCTCCACAATATCAAACAGGAC
>JAQVCU010000118.1 GCA_028689635.1 Oscillospiraceae bacterium | reverse complement strand
AGAGTTCCTCCGTCTCCAGCCGCACCCGGCTGGCGGCCTCGTCCATCAGGTCGATGGCCTTGTCCGGCAGGAACCGGTCGTTGATATACCGGGCGGACAGCACCACGGCGGCCTCCAGCGCCTCGTCCGTAATCTGGAGCTTATGGTGTTGCTCGTATTTCTCCCGCAAGCCCTTCAAAATCTCCAGAGAGGCCTCCTGGCTGGGTTCGCCCACCTGTACCGGCTGGAATCGGCGCTCCAGGGCAGCGTCCTTTTCAATATATTTCCGGTACTCATTGAGCGTGGTGGCGCCGATGACCTGAATCTCGCCCCGGCCCAGGGCGGGCTTAATGATGTTGGCGGCGTCCACAGCGCCCTCGGCGCTGCCGGCGCCCACAATGGTGTGAAGCTCGTCGATAAAGAGAATCACGTTGCCGGACTTTTTAACTTCTTCCAGCAGCTTTTTGATGCGCTCTTCAAATTCACCCCGATACTTGGTGCCCGCCACCATGCCGCTTAGGTCCAGGGACAGCAGCCGCTTTTCCAAAAGCTCGTCGGGCACATCTCCCATCACCATCTTCCGGGCAAGGCCCTCGGCGATGGCAGTTTTACCCACACCGGGCTCGCCGATAAGGCAGGGGTTGTTTTTGGTCCGGCGGGAGAGGATCTGGATGACCCGCTGAATTTCGTCATCCCGCCCGATCACCGGGTCCAGCTTGCCAGAACGGGCGTCGGCGGTCAGATCCCGGGTGAACTCCTTGAGGGTCTTGGTCTTTCCCGAGTCCTCTCGGGATGCGGGGCCGGCTTTGTTTTCAGGCGCGCTGGCCCGGGGCGTCTCACTGATTTTCTGCATCAGGGCCGTATACAGGTGTCGGGCGTCCACACCGGCGGTGCGCAGAATGCGAACCGCCATGTTGTTGCCCTCCCGCAGAACGCCCGCCAGCAGATGCTCGGTATCCACGCAGCTGTAGCCGCCCCGAACGGAGTCCTCCAGCGCGATCTCCACCACCCGCTTGGCCCGGGGTGTCAGGCCCTGGGCGGGATTTCCGCCGGGCAGCCCCGCGCCCACACTTTTCTTGATAATTTCCACAATCATCTCATCTGTAAGGCCCGCCTCAGTGAGGACCGTGTGGGCCGCGCCCTCGTCCTCCCGGATCAGGCCCAGCAGCAGGTGCTCGGTGCCCACGTATCCGTGGCCCAGCTCCCCCGCCGCCTCCTGGGAAAGCCGCAGAGCCTCCTCGGCTCTGGGCGTAAATTTATTGTCATTCATGGTTGATGCCTTCCTTTCCTTCACCCGGCCGTCCTCCGACCTTTCGAAGCGCCTGCCTCAAATGGACCGCCGCTTTACAACGTGTCACTTGCTTTCCCTGTGCTCCTTCTCCAGAACCTTGATTTGATCCCGCACCTGGGCGGCATGTTCAAAGTTCTCCTGATGGACCGCCTTTTTCAGCTCCATCCGCAGTGCGTTGAGCTGGCGCAAATAAGCGAAGCGGCTTTGCTCCTCCTTGCCCACTAGATCCTCCTTCTTCTCCTCTTTCGCCGGCTCCTGCTTGGTCGGAGTCACGCTCAGGGCGGGCATATCCGCGAAGAAGTCGTCGAAGGGGTCCTCCAGCATCCAGCCTCCCCGCCCCATCAAGCTGGGCGCAGGGGAGAAGAAATCGTTCAGGAAGCCGCTTCCCAGCAGACCGCCGCCGAAGAAATTCTGCATCATCCGTTGGCTGCGGGCGGCAATTCTCTGGGAGTATCCCAGCTTTTCCGCGCACTCGCTGCAAAGGTGCTTTTCCGTGATCTCACCGTTGATGTTGCTCTGATAGACGAATGTAACTTCATTCTTACCGCAATGTTCGCATTTCATAATCGATTCCTCCTATATACCGCATAATTATTTGTTGACCAATTTCAATGTTTTCCGCCCTACACCTGCAAAACGAGAACCTGCTTCATGATATCCGCCCGGACGGCGTCCCGGATTTCTCGGGGCACGGCCCCCAGGGCCTTGTCGCCCACGGCGGCCAGCAGCGCCCGGCCCAAGTCCTCCTCCAGCGCCCCAGCCTGCACCAAATTGGAGAGGATGGCCCGAGCCGACGGAAGATCCACCTGAGAACCCAGGGTGTTGATGACGTGCATCATCAGCGTCTGCCGGTCCACCCGGACCCGGGTGATGCGGATGTATCCGTTGCCGCCCCGGCGGCTCTCCACAATATAGCCGCGCTCGGGAGAAAAGCGGGTGCTCATCACGTAGTTGATCTGGCTGGGCACGCAGTTAAACCGCTGGGCCAAATCGTTGCGCTGCACCTCCAGCACGCCGTCTGCCGCTTCCTCCAGGCCGTCTTGCAAGAAGCTGGCAATTAAATCCGAAATCCCCACTGGCTGCTCATCTCCTTTAAATAACAGTTTCCGCCTTGACTTTGACTATCTTTGATCTTTGTTTCTGCTGTCAGTATACCACTCCATCTCCAATTGTCAAGTAGTTGTTTTTGACTTTCTCTGACCAATTTGAAAACAATTTGTGAATGGTTAGCTTGCGCAAACCCGCTTTTTATTTATTTCCAGGAATTTTTTTATGAATTTTATGTTAGAAGTTTAACGTTACTCTTGCTTTTTCAGATTTGTGTGGTAGAATGACAATACAAATTCTTATGGAGGTGCTTCCCATGGCTTACAAGATTACTTCTGCCTGCGTGAGCTGCGGCGCTTG